>CANNNN010000046.1 GCA_947506075.1 Methylococcaceae bacterium | reverse complement strand
TCACCCGGATACATTTTGTCGGCGTAGGCGGAACCGGCATGAGCGGCATTGCCGAGGTCTTGTCGAACCTGGGATATCAGGTGTCGGGTTCGGATATCAAGGAAAGCGCGGTCACCCAAAGACTGGAGAGCCTGGGCGTGACCGTCAACATCGGACATAAACGGGAAAATATAGCAAAAGTCGATGTGGTCGTCGCGTCCAGCGCTATCGATCGCAGTAATGAAGAAATTGACGAAGCCTATATACAGCGAATTCCGGTTATTCCGCGTGCAGAAATGTTGGCTGAGTTGATGCGCTTCCGATTTGGCATTGCGGTTGCGGGTACCCACGGAAAAACCACAACGACCAGTTTGGTAGCGAGCATCTTGGCAGAAGACGGGCTTGATCCCACATTTGTTATCGGTGGGCGCTTAAACAGTGCTGGCAGCAATGCAAAATTAGGGCTAGGTCAATATCTGGTTGCCGAAGCTGATGAAAGTGATGCGTCATTCTTATATTTACAGCCGATGATGGCCATCGTCACCAATATTGACCAGGATCATATGGCGACCTATGAAGGCAGCTATCAGCGCTTAAAAGACACGTTTGTCGAGTTTTTGCATCATTTGCCATTTTACGGTTTGGCCGTGTTGTGTCTGGACGATGAAGGCATCAGGGAAATATTACCGGAAATATCGAAGCCGGTCCTGACTTACGGTGTCCATGTAGATGCAGATGTCCGTGCAATCAACATTAAACAGCAAGGCATGCATACTTCTTTTGATGTGGTACGCAGAGGCGACTATCCGCTATTACAGGTTAATCTGAATATGCCCGGCTGGCATAACATGCTTAATGCGCTTGCGGCGATTAGCGTTGCCAGCAAACTGGCGGTTGATGATCAGTCCATTATCAGGAGTCTAGGTGCATTTAAAGGCATAGGCAGACGCTTTCAAATTAATGGCGATTTGCCTGTCGATTCAGGCCACATAACGCTAGTTGATGACTATGGGCATCACCCGCGCGAGATTGCAGCGACGCTTGAGGCGATGCGCCAGGCATGGCCCGATCGGCGTACTGTCGTAGTATTTCAGCCGCACCGGTATACCCGCACCCGGGATTTATTTGAAGATTTCGTGCAAGTACTGTCAACCATAGATGTGCTGATCCTGATGGATGTGTATGCGGCAGGCGAAACGGCGATACCCGGTGCGGACGGCAGAGCGTTAAGCCGAGCCATCCGTGTACGCGGCCAGGTTGATCCGGTATTTATCGAAAACTGGGAAGAATTGCCGCAAATATTGGCAGGAATTGTCAAAGCCGAGGATGTGCTATTGACGATGGGCGCGGGCAATGTCGGACAGATTGCTGCACAGTTACCGCAATCATTGGCTGAAGCCTTGCTGAGCAAATTTCCAGCAGGCAATAATCTGTGAAAGGCCGCTTGCTAAAGCATGAAAAACTGGCGAAATACACCAGCTGGAGAGTTGGCGGGCCTGCCGATCAGCTGTATATCCCGGAAGATCGACAGGATTTGATTGAATTTATCAAAACACTGCCAAAAGACGAGTCGGTGTTCTGGATCGGTCTAGGCAGTAATTTATTAGTAAGGGATGGCGGCATACGCGGCACGGTGGTTAATACCAAGGGACGCCTTAAAGAGATGAGCTTGACCAGCGACGGATTTGTCTATGTTGAAGCGGGCGTTCCCTGTGCACATGTCGCAAGGTTTTGCGGAGAAAAGGGTTTAACCGGTGCGGAGTTTCTGGCGGGCATACCCGGAACCATGGGCGGCGCTTTGAAAATGAATGCAGGGGCCTTCGACGGTGAAACCTGGTCTATCGTCGACAGCGTGGAAATGCTTGCTGCATCGGGTAAGGTAACTAATAGAAAGCCTCAGGACTTTATCGTGAATTACCGCTCCGTTAAAGGCTTTGATAACGAGTGGTTTCTATCTTGCCGGTTAACGTTGCAGTCTGGCGACACGCTAGCGAGTCAACAAAAAATTAAAAGTTTATTGGAGAAACGGGGAGCTACGCAACCGACCAATCAGCCCAGTTGCGGATCGGTATTTAAGAATCCCGACGGCGATTATGCGGCGCGGTTGATAGAGCAAACCGGTTTAAAAGGCTATGCGATAGGCGGTGCCTGCGTATCGGAAAAACATGCAAATTTTATTGTCAATACAGGCAATGCAAGCGCAGCCGATATCGAAGCTCTGATTCATTATGTACAGGATAACGTTGAACAACAGCAAGGAGTGATCTTGCAGACTGAAGTTCGTATGGTAGGTAGCGTAAGATGAAAGCATTGGTTATTGATAATCCGGAACAATTTGGCCGTGTCGCGGTCATGATGGGCGGTTCGGCGGCCGAAAGGGAAGTCTCGTTAAGAAGCGGAGCGGCGGTTTATCAAGCGTTAAAAGCTAAAGGTGTGGATGCCATTGCGCTTGATGTAACAGTTAGCCCTATCGATGCATTAGCAGGGCAAAAAATAGACCGCGTCTTTAACATCATCCATGGACGCGGCGGCGAAGATGGCGTGTTGCAAGGGGTTCTGGAAGTGCTGGGAATACCCTATACCGGTAGCGGCGTAATGGCATCTGCCTTGACGATGGATAAGCTTAGAACCAAGTTGTGCTGGCAAGGTTACGGATTGATCACGCCGCTATGGTGTTTATTGGAAAATGAAGCCGATGTTGATGACTGCATAGCGCAGCTGGGCTTCCCGGTAATCGTCAAACCTGCACAGGAAGGTTCAAGCATCGGCATGAGCAAAGCCACTAATCGGAACGAGTTGTTGGCGGCCTTGACTGTGGCAGAAAAATATCATTGCGATGTCTATGCGGAGGCCTGGGTTATCGGTAAGGAATATACCGTTGCGGTACTGGATGGCGAAGCGTTACCGGTTATTCGTTTGGAAACTCCGAATGCCTTTTATGATTACGAAGCCAAATATCAGGCGACGACCACGCAATATCATTGTCCTTGCGGCCTGAGTCAGGAACAGGAACAGATGTTAAGGGATTTGGCGGTAACGGCCTGCAAGGTGGTCGGAGTTGAAGGCTGGTCAAGAGTGGACGTCTTCATTGATGACCTTGGGCAGTACCAGTTGATTGAAGTTAATACCGTTCCGGGCATGACCGATCACAGCTTAGTGCCGATGGCGGCCAGGCAGGCGGGTATGGATTTTGAAGAATTGGTCTGGCGTATATTAGAAACCAGCTGCGGTTAGTCATTTATGATCATGGTAAAAATCATGAGCACCGTATTACTGCTATCTTGTCTGGTCTGGATCGCAAGCTTCGGCGTAAAGCACATACCGATTAAATATGTGCGTACCGAAGGCGTTTTTCAATACCTCAGTAAGGATGAGATAAAGACGGCTTTGCAGCCCTTGGTGATGACCAGTTTTTTTGATGCCGACATGCAGGCCATACATCAGGCGGTTTCAGAATTAACTTGGGTCGATAGTGTTGCAGTTAAACGCGTATGGCCCGATGCGATAGACATAAAAATACGCGAAAAGAAACCCTATGTACGCTGGGGGCAACAAAGTCTGGTCAGCGCACGAGGCGAAGTCATAACACCGAAGAGCATGGAACCCTTTATGACCTTGCCGCTGTTGCAAGGGCCTGAGCTGCAACAGCTAAAAACGCTGGAAATAATGAAAGGGGTTAATACCGCCTTAGCTGATCAGTCTATGAAAATGGTGGAGTTTACTATTAATGATCGGTGGGCCTGGAAGATTAAATTAACGACAGGCTTGGAAATATTGTTGGGACGAAATGAACAGTTAAAGAAATTACAGCGTTTTCTGAAAACGCTAGACGTACTAGGACAAGAGCAGGTTGAGAGTATGGCAATAGTCGATTTAAGATACCCGAATGGATATGCAGTTTCATGGAAACCTGGAACTGAAGAAATTGACTGGTCGCATCGGTTCCAAACCGATAGCGATAGCAACATGCAATAGATGGCTAATCATAAAAGATGATACTGAGTGGACAACATGGCGAAAAAAACAGAGCGTAATTTAATAGTTGGACTGGACATTGGCACGTCCAAAGTCGCGGCTATAGTCGGTGAGCTCACCAGTGATGGCAATATAGAAATCATCGGCATAGGGTCAACGCCATCGCGCGGTTTGAAAAAAGGAGTTGTGGTCAACCTAGAGTCGACCGTGCAATCGATACAGCGCGCCATTGAAGAAGCTGAATTAATGGCCGGCTGCCAGATCAAATCAGTTTATGCCGGCATCGCCGGCAGTCATATCCGCAGTCTTAATTCTCACGGCATCGTGGCGATCAAGGACAAGGAAGTGACACAATATGATATAGACCGGGTCATAGATTCCGCTCGGGCGGTGGCCATTCCTGCGGATCAGAAAATCCTGCATATTCTGCCTCAGGAATTTGTGATTGATCTACAGGAAGGTATCAAGGAGCCGATAGGGATGTCGGGCATACGTCTGGAGGCTAAAGTACATATGGTCACCGGCAGTGTCAGCGCCTCGCAAAATATCGTAAAGTGCATACGGCGCTGTGGTCTGGAAGTCGATGATATTGTGCTGGAACAATTGGCCTCCTGCAATTCGGTACTGACCGATGATGAAAAAGAGTTGGGAGTTTGCCTGATTGATATTGGCGGTGGAACCACAGATATTGCGATTTTTGTCGAAGGCGCAATCAAACATACTGCAGTTATCCCGATCGCAGGCGATCAGGTGACCAATGATATTGCTGTGGCCTTACGGACACCGACGCTGAATGCCGAGGATATCAAGCGGAAATATGCCTGCGCGTTAACACAGTTGGCAAATGTCGATGAATTTATCGAAGTGCCCAGTATCGGCGATAGGGCACCGCGCAAGATTTCAACACAAAATCTGGCAGAGATTATTGAGCCTCGCTACGAAGAGCTGATGTTGCTGGTTCAATCAGAGCTTAGGCGTAGCGGCTACGAAGAGTTAATCGCTGCAGGGATAGTATTAACGGGCGGCAGTTCAAAAGTAATGGGCTTAATCGATTTGGCCGAAGAGATTTTCCATATGCCGGTACGTATGGGTGGACCGCAGAATGTGACAGGGCTGACTGAGGTAGTTAAAAATCCGATCCATTCAACAGGTGTCGGCTTACTCATGTATGGAAAAGAACACCAGGGCATAGGCAGAAGCATAGATTCAGACGGACCTAGCGTGTTCTCGAGAATGAAAAATTGGTTTCAGGGTAATTTTTAATAATTTTGTAAATATAACTTAAGGTGCAGCGGCAATGGCTATGAAATATGAATTAATGGATATGAGCAACGAACATGCAGTCATCAAAGTTATCGGTGTCGGCGGCGGCGGCGGCAATGCAGTCAGTCACATGGTCGGAAGTCTTGTGGAAGGGGTTGAGTTTATCTGTGCGAATACCGATGCGCAAGCGCTCAGTAAACTAAACATAGATACGATTATTCAGTTAGGTGTCGAATTAACCAAGGGTCTGGGAGCTGGCACCAATCCGGAAGTCGGACGTATGGCTGCAGACGAGAACAAGGAGCGCATCAGGGAAGTTTTACAAGGCGCCGACATGGTGTTTTTGACTGCGGGCATGGGCGGCGGCACCGGCACCGGGGCGATTCCGGTTATAGCCGAAATTGCCAGAGGCATGGGCATTTTGACGGTTGCGGTCGTGACTAAACCGTTTTCATTTGAAGGCAAAAAGAAACTGGCCACTGCAGAGCAAGGTATAGCCGAACTTGAAAAATATGTAGATTCCTTGATCATCATCCCCAACCAAAAATTATTACCGGTATTGGGTAACGATGTGTCGTTGGTCAATGCATTTAAGGCGGCTAACGATGTATTACTCGATGCGGTACAAGGCATTACCGAGCTGATAGTTCATCCCGGCATGATCAACGTCGACTTTGCCGATGTCAGAACTGTCATGTCAGGTATGGGCGCTGCAATTATGGGCACGGGGTCGGCACAAGGCGAATATCGTGCTCGTGAAGCGGCTGAGCAAGCCATTGCCTGCCCGTTGCTGGAAGATATTAACTTACAGGGTGCACGGGGCATTTTGGTTAATATTTCTGCCGCTGATATGGGCATAGCCGAGTTTGATGAAGTGGGCAACATTGTTCACGAATTTGCTTCGGAAGATGCGGTTATCAAAATAGGCATGTCTATTAATCCGGAACTGGGGGATGAAATTAAAGTCACTGTGGTTGCCACAGGCATGGGCTTGCCGTCCCGGATAGTTAAACTGGCACCAAAAGCGACAGTCGGTTACATTAATCAAACTGTGGCCGGTGAAGTCAGTTATGAAGGTTTGGACAAACCTACGGTTATGCGTCAAAACAAAATCGAAGGTAGAGAAACACGATTCGGCGCTCAGCCCAAGAAAGACATGGATTTAGATTATCTTGATATTCCGGCTTTTCTGAGACGTCAGGCTGACTAGTTAACATTAGGTTGGATTAAGTGCGTTTTATAACGCCTTAAGACTATGTGTGCAGCATTGATTTGTCGGGTTGCGCTTTGCTAACCCGACTTAAGCGTTATTGATTTTATGATTAAACAGCGAACTTTAAAAAATACCATCAGGGCAACAGGTGTAGGTCTACACACCGGCGATAAGATTTATTTAACCTTACGCCCGGCAGAAGCCAATACGGGCATCCGATTTCGCAGAGTCGATTTGGCAGAACCCGTGACCATTCAGGCAACACCTGAAAATGTTGGCGAGACCATTTTGTCGACAACACTGGTTGCCGGCGATGTAAAAATCTCAACCATAGAGCATTTGCTTTCGGCTTGCGCCGGATTAGGCATAGACAATGCAATTATAGATGTCACTGCCGCCGAAGTGCCTATTATGGATGGCAGTGCCGGGCCTTTCGTGTTTTTACTGCAATCTGCAGGGGTTGAAGAACAGGACAGTCCCAAGCAGTATATTCGTATACTGCGCAGCATCAGGGTTGAGGATGATGATAAATGGGCTGCCTTTGAGCCATTTGAAGGTTTCAAAGTCACTTTTACGATTGATTTTGAACATCCTGCTTTTGAAGATCATTTAAAAACAGCCACAATGGATTTTTCATCGACTACCTTCGTCAAAGAAGTGAGTCGAGCCAGAACTTTTGGCTTCATGAAAGATATTGAAATGTTGCGAGAAAATAACCTGGCTTTGGGTGGCAGCCTCGATAATGCGATAGTGGTCGATGATGATAAAGTGATCAACGAAGACGGTCTGCGCTATGCAGATGAGTTTGTTAAGCACAAAATTCTCGATGCGATAGGTGACTTATATCTGCTGGGGCATAGCCTGATTGGCGAGTTTACTGGATACAAATCAGGACATGGCTTGAACAACAAATTACTGCGCGCTTTATTAAACGATAAGGATGCCTGGGAAATGGTTACCTTCGATGATGATGAAAGCGCACCGATTTCCTTTATGCGTTCTGCCGAGACACCCAGATCTGAGGCCTAAACCCAAACTAATTATTAGCTTAAACACAATACAGTATAGATTTACTTCATATCTTTCCTGCTGTTCGTGGACATTTTTTTTGTAGATCCATTATCTGAAAGTCTTTCCAGCGTTGCACTTAATCTAAGCAGCGACTGCTTCAATTGCTGATCCGAAACAGTTAGGCTCTGTTCATGGATCAGCGCTATTTTTTCTGCTGAAGGAATAATCGGCATCCGTCCAGGCAACGATGTTGTAGGCAAGGTCTCGAGCCTAACTTTAATCTGCATCAATGAGACCGACTCCCGAGTTACCGGTGCGATCGCCGCAAGAATTGCGCTGTTATAAAAGCGCAATTGAGATGCCCAAGCTGCCGTATCGGTATAAACCAGCAGTTTCTTGCCATTAACAACACAGTGCAACACATGCGAAGCTATCGCCGCAGGTAACACCAGATGAATACAGCGTAAAACCTGTTTTTGCTGTTCAATCTGGTTATAAAAGTGCACCATAGTACGGTTTGGAAATGACAAAGCCGCCTTAAAAGTAATTATTTTTTTTGCCATCAGTATTTGTCTGTCAATCTACGGTCGAAATTTGCAACGATTTATTGGTATATTTCAGATAGTAAGATATAGTTAATAACAGTAAGGGAATAGAGACTTACCGATTTATGTGCTGTTCAAGGCCCTTATTTTCAGCCATGTAAGCAATGTAACATTCCACTAATATCATATCCAGAAAGATAAAGCCCGGGAGATTAAGTGAGACAATTTATTCAGTGTATCGCAGAACAGAACCATCATCAGACCACGCATTTGCTGAAAATGCTAAGAGAGATCCAGTCACGCTATCATTATATCCCGGGAGACGCTATAGAACAGCTATCCGGGCTGCTAAACATACCCCGTACGCAAATTATCAGCGTCGTTGAATTCTACAGTTTTTTTCATCTAAGCCCCAGAGGGCAATACGAGCTGTTGATCAGTGATTCGATCACCGATCATATGCTGGGTAAAAAAGACCTGTTCGATTATCTGGCAAAGAGTTTGAATGTTACTGTTGGCGAGGTCAGAAAGGATGGGCTGGTCAGTCTGGATAATGCCTCATGCACCGGCATGTGCGATCAAGGCCCAGCTGGACTGGTTAACGGCTATGCGTTGACCCGTTTGGATCGTTCAGTGTGCGATCAAATTGCAGCGTTAATTAATCAGCAAAAACCCCTGGAAGAATGGCCCTCCGAGTTATTCCAAGTGGCGGACAATATTTACCAGCCCGGTTTATTGCTAAATCAGCAACTTGAACAAGGCGATGCACTTAAAGCCGTCTTCCGACGCGGCACCAAGGAAACGCTGGCAGAATTGGATAAATCGGGTTTACGTGGGCGGGGCGGGGCCGGATTTAAAACCGCTACCAAGTGGAAATTCTGCTCTGAAGAACCGCAACCTGAGCGTTATGTTGTTTGCAATGCCGACGAAGGCGAACCAGGCACCTTTAAAGACAGGGTGCTGTTGAATTCTTACGCAGATCAAATATTTGAAGGCATGACGGTATGTGCTGCGATTATCGGAGCCAAACAAGGCTTTTTGTATTTGCGCGGCGAATATTTGCATCTGCACGATAAGTTGCAAGCTATTCTTCAACATCGTCGTCAAAACGGCTTGCTGGGTAATAATATTCTGGACACGAACCTGAATTTTGATATTGAAATCTGCCTGGGCGCAGGCGCTTATATTTGCGGTGAAGAATCCGCATTGATCGAGTCATTGGAAGGTAAGGCTGGTATTCCGCGTAACCGTCCGCCCTATCCTGTAACCCAGGGTTATTTAGGCAAACCTACCGTTGTCAATAATGTCGAAACATTTTTGGCGGCTACCGGTATTGCGGTCAACGGCGGCGAATGGTTTGCAAGCATCGGTACCGAAAAGTCCAAGGGAACTAAGATACTCAGTATATGCGGTGATTGCGCCCGTCCCGGTATCTATGAATATCCGTTCGGAGTAAATGTTCAGACTATTCTCAATGATTGCGGGGCGGTCGATGTGCTGGGTGTGCAGATTGGCGGCCCGTCGGGAACCTTTATTACCAATCAGGAACTTGACCGCAAACTGGCTTTTGAAGACTTGGCCACCGGTGGATCGTTCATTATTTTCAACTCCAGTCGTGATATTCTCGACATGGTTCAGAATTTTACGCATTTTTTCGCCCATGAAAGTTGCGGATTTTGTACGCCCTGCAGGGTTGGCACCTCGTTATTGAGAAAACAACTCGACAAAATTGTCGGAGGTCACGGCTCGGCAGGCGATATTGTTGAGCTTGAAGCAACGTGTCAGTTGATTAAAAACCATAGCCATTGCGGATTAGGACAAACTGCAGCGAACCCGATATTATCAACACTGGAACGTTATCCTGAAATGTATCACGGCCTTACCAGGAACATCAGTTTCGATCCGGGATTTGATTTGGATGGCGCACTGGAAACAGCTAGACGCTTGGCGAACCGGGATGATGCCGGTGCGCATTTGGCTCAAACGGAGAGCGAACATGAGTAAAACAATTACCATAGATGGCAAAATCATTCCTTTCCAAGACGGTCAGACCATCATGGATGCAGCGCTGGCTGCCGACGTCTATATCCCTCATTTATGTCATCAGCCGGAATTTACCCCGCACGGCAGTTGCAAGCTGTGTACCGTAAAAATAAACGGCCGCAACTGTACCGCCTGCACCTTTCCTGCAAGCGAGGGTCAGGAGGTGCTCAGTGAAACTCAGGAGCTGATTGATGACCGGAAAAAAATCACTCAGATGCTGTTTGTGGAAGGCAATCATTTTTGTCCGTCCTGCGAAAAAACTGGAAACTGCCAGTTGCAGGCCGTTGCCTATCATTTGAACATGCTCGACAATCATTTTCCGCTGTTTTATCCGGATCGTAACGTAGACGCCTCGCATGCCGAGGTCATGATAGACCATAACCGCTGCATTTTTTGTACCTTGTGCGTACGCGCCAGCCAGCAACTAGATGGCAAAGACGTGTTTGCTGTCAGTGGGCGAGGCATCAACAGGCATTTGATCGTTAATGGCGAAAGCGGGTTGTTAAAAGATACCGATTTGGATGTGACCGATCATGCCTGCTCAGTGTGTCCTACCGGTGCGATTCTTATTAAACGCACAGGCTATGAGGTGCCGATTGGTCAGCGTATTTACGATCATCAACAAATCGATCAAGTAAGTCTGGCTACGGAGCATCATAAACATGACGAATAAAATTAGAGTAGCAACAACATCACTGGCCGGCTGCTTTGGCTGTCACATGTCGTTTCTGGACATAGACGAACGAATGCTGCAGCTTGTTGAAGTCGTAGAGTTTGACCGCTCACCGCTTACCGATATTGAGCATTGCAGCAATTGCGATATAGGCCTTATCGAAGGCGGCGTTTGTAATTCTGAAAACGTCCACGTTTTGAGGGAGTTTCGAGCGAACTGCAAAATTCTGGTTGCGGTCGGCGCTTGTGCGATTAACGGAGGACTGCCTGCGATGCGTAATCATATCCCGCTAGAGGAATGCCTGAATGAGGCATATCTGGACGGAATAGGCGTGGAAAATCCGCAAATTCCCAGTGATATCGAATTACCATTGCTGTTGGATCAGGTTCGGCCGATTCATGAAGTCGTCAAAATAGATTATTTTTTACCCGGCTGCCCACCATCGGCGGACGTGTTCTGGAAATTTTTGACCGATTTGATTGACGGGCGTGAGCCTTCATTGCCTTATGAATTGGTTCATTATGATTAAGTGCTTTCGCTTACCCAACCTACAAATACGGGGATTATTATGTACGAACATTTAGAAACAGCACAAAATCGGGACAGTTTAAAACGCGTCGTCGTCGATCCAGTCTCTCGCGTCGAAGGCCATGGCAAAGTTACGTTATTGCTTGATGCGGATAATAAAGTCCAGCAAGCCAGATTGCATATCGTTGAATTCCGCGGCTTTGAACGCTTTATTCAAGGTAGACCTTACTGGGAACTACCGGTTCTGGTACAGCGCTTATGCGGGATATGTCCGGTAAGCCACCACCTCGCCGCAGCGAAAGCCATAGATCAACTGGTCGGCATCGATCCTGAAAATCTGCCCGTCTCAGCCGACAAGTTAAGACGTTTACTGCATTTCGGACAAGTGATGCAATCCCATGCACTGCATTTCTTTCATTTATCGAGCCCGGATTTACTGTTCGGCTTTGAAAGTGACATCAGCAAGCGTTCGATCGTTGCAGTATTGGCTGAATATCCCGAACTTGGAGTACAGGGCGTCAAACTGCGCAAATACGGCCAGGAAGTCATACGCATGGTGTCGGGCAAACGCATCCACGGCACCGGCGCAATTGCCGGTGGCATGAACAAATCTCTGAGCAAAGCCGAGCGCGACTATCTGCTGGAAGATATCGACCAGATGATAAGCTGGGCGGAAGGGTCGGTTGCGCTAATCAAGAAGGTACATTGTTCCAACTTGCCCTATTACGACGACTTTGCAACGATACGCACTAATTACCTGGGACTGACTAAACCGGACGGTGCGCTGGAGCTTTATCATGGCGGCATCC
>CANNNN010000045.1 GCA_947506075.1 Methylococcaceae bacterium | reverse complement strand
TATGCGCATTTATTGAGGGACGGGGTCATGCCGGGCGATTTTCAGTTTCTGAAAATTCAGACCGCACAGGCCACGGCTGAATTTCTTCAGCTCGAACTGGGCTTGCAAGGCCCTTGTTACGGGATTTCAACCGCCTGTTCATCCAGCGCCAAAGCGCTGGGGGCTGGGCAACGCCTGATCGCAGCCGATGTTTGCGATGCGGTATTGGTCGCCGGCGTGGACAGTTTGTGCCGATTGACCTTGCGCGGCTTTCACAGTTTGCAATTAGTCTCATCCGAAGCCTGCCGTCCGATGGACATCAACCGTCGAGGCATCAATATCGGCGAGGGCGCGGCACTGTTATTGTTGGAACGACTTGGTGCAGGCAATGTCAGTCGACCGCGACTGCTGGCCGTTGGCGAATCCTCTGACGCCCATCACATGAGCGCACCGCATCCGGAAGGCGCAGGAGCGGTTCTGGCTATGTCCCAGGCTTTGCTTCTTGCCGGCCGGGATGTGGGAGAGGTCGATTATATTAACCTGCACGCCACTGCCAGCCTTTTGAATGACCTGGCCGACGCGAAGGCGGTGCAGCAGCTATTTCCAAACCCGCCGCCGTGCAGCGGAGTGAAAGGCTTGCTCGGTCACACTTTGGGCGCGACCGGAGCGGTGGAGGCAGTGGTCAGTCTGCTGGCCCTGGAGCGAGGATTTTTGCCGGGCACCTGTGGTTTGGAACAGGTCGATCCGAAATGTCCTTGCCCGGTTATTGCAAGCCCGCGCCTGGATATCGCGCCCAAGCTAGTTTTGAGCAATGCGTTCGGCTTTGGCGGCAACAATGCCAGCGTGTTGCTGGAGCTAATTTGATGGAATGCATGAGCTTGCTCGGTTTTGGCGCCTGTGCCCCGGATCCCGAGTTTCGGACTCGACTGCCTTTTCCTGTTTTCGACATCGATCGCGACACGATCCCGCCGCCGCTGCGCCGCCGCACCAGTCAGGCGACGCAAATGGCGTTTAGCGCGGCGACGGTGGCTTGCAAACAGGCGCAACGCTCGCCTGCAACTCTTCCTTCAGTGTTCGCCAGCGTGGTCGGTGAAATCCAGACTACCGACCAGCTATGCACCGAACTGGTCAAGCCCGATGGCATTATTTCTCCCAGCGCTTTTCATAATTCAGTCCAGAATTCTGCTGCCGGTTATTGGAGTATCGCCCAACAATGCAGTCAGCCAGCCTGCGCGTTGGCGGCTGGACATGAAACTTTTGCGATGGCATTGCTTGAGGCCTGGTGTCAGCTGGCTGTTCTTGGCGGCGAATTGCTGTTGGTCTGTTACGATGAAAGCTGGCCAAAGTATCTGGATCCCTTGAGGGGCGAACCCGCTTTCGCTAGTGCACTGGTGTTGGCCGCAGGTCCTGTAGACGCTGGCGTTATGCGGATTGGACGCCCTGATTACGGAGTATCAGCTTTTCCACCCGCTTGGGCATCTCTGATCGACCAAATGCCTGCTTTATCGGCTATTCCACTGCTCGGCTTGGCGGCGGCAGGTGGGGGAGTACAAAACATAGCGGTCTCATCGGGTATGCGGGTAAAGGTAAACCCTTTCAGTGCTATGCCAGGTAACTCGGAATAAAAAAATACCTGATATTACTGTGCTGCGTAACAAAACGGCCAAGTCGTATCAAAACAGTCCTTCTATCGAATTTTCATCAGACTGATTGGTATTGTTAGGTTCAACGCCTGAGGATGGGGAGCTATAGCTGGTCGGCACATGCTCTGCTTGAAAGTACTCCCATATCCCGCCTTTATTTGCGGATGTTGTCAACAAGCCTGTCCAGGGACTGATAAACGCCTTCACTATGCCCTCAGGCTTTGCAAGTTCGGTTTCCGGTATGTCTTTCAGAGCGACCCGCATAAACTCTATCCACATCGGTAAGGCGGCTACGCCACCTGTTTCAAGATTTCCAAGCGGAGAAAAATCATCAAAGCCTATCCATGCGGTGGCTACATTTGACTGTGTATAGCCATTGAACCAGGCATCCCGCTGCTCATTGGTGGTGCCTGTTTTACCGGCAAGATCTTGCCTGCCTAATATTTTTGCGCCGGTTGCAGTACCATTTTGAACGACATCCCTTAATAAGGAATTCATCAGAAAACAAATTTGCGGAGTGATAATTCTCGGCGCATAACTACGGTCTAATTCCTGGGTGCTATCGCAACTAGGACAGGCAAGTTTAGGCTTGGCCTGATAAATGGTTTCTCCCTCGTTGGATTCAATGCGCTCAATAAAATAGGGTTTGATCAGAAAACCGCCGTTCGCAAAGGTGGCATAAATCCTGGCCATTTGCAGCGGGGTCGCATAACCGCTGCCTAGCGCGAGCGACAGGGTTTTGGGTAGTTGTTCTTCAGCCAAGCCAAAGCGTAACGCTGTTGCTATGGCTTTTTCAACGCCCATTTCTTTTAATAAACGGATAGAAATAATATTCCTTGAATGCGTGATAGCCGATCTGAGGCTGGTCGGGCCGTAAAATTTCTTACTGTAATTTTCCGGACGCCATTCATTTTCCTGTCCAGGATTATCGATGACAATAGGGGCATCGTTAATAAGGCTGGCCGGGGTATAACCTTGTTCCAGAGCAGTGGTGTAAATGATGGGTTTAAAGCCTGAGCCGGGCTGTCTTTTTGACTGGGTTGCCCGATTGTATTTGCTGCGGAAAAAATCAAAACCGCCGGTTAAGGCTAAAACAGCGCCATCTTCAGGGTTTAATGAGACAAATGCGCCTTCTGCTTCGGGCACTTGTGTTAATGCCCAGGTATTATTCGGCAGTTGACGAACACGGATAATGTCGCCGGGTTTAAGTAGGTTGATGCTGCCGGCCCATTTAATGTTTTCATCCGGTATTTCAATCAGGACTTCTGGTTCCGCTGCGCCTGCGTGGGCATGCAGCTTTGCCGTGAGTTTAGCCGAGCGGTTTGCCGTTGTGGGTTTATGGCTGACCTGCAACACCGTGGCGGGCAAGGTGTCACCGATGAGGGTTGGGGCTGTAGTAAGTTCAGACTTATGACGGTAACCATGACGTTCGTCATAGGCGTGCAAAGTATCGGCAAGAGCCTGAATAGCGCTTGTTTGCAGCGCCCCGTTTATGGTTGTATAAACCTTGAATCCGGATGTATAGGCTTGCTCGCCATAGAGCTCAAAAATCTTCTGCCGTACCATTTCAGCTAAATAGAGCGCCGAAATTTCAGGTACGATAGTTTGCAGTTTTGCGCTGGAGGGTTGCGAGTATGCGTACTCATAGTCTTGCTGGGTGATGTGATTAAGTTCAAGCATGCGGCGTAAGACATAATTGCGCCTTTCAATGGCTCGTGACTCATTAGTGATAGGGTTGTATAGTGAGGGCGCTTTGGGTAATCCGGCAATCATCGCGTGTTCGGCCAGACTTAGTTCAGATAAGGATTTCCCGTAATAGACCTGAGCAGCTGCGGCAACGCCATAGGCTCTGTGGCCCATGAACATCTGGTTTAAATAAAGCTCGATGATTTTGCTTTTCGGGTATTCGTGTTCTATTTTTAATGCCAGTATGATTTCCTTCAGCTTTCGGATATAGGTTTTTTCACTAGTAAGCAGGAAGTTACGGGTAACCTGCATCGTGATCGTGCTGCCACCTTGTTTTTTCTTGCCGGTTGAGGCCAGTTGCAGAGCGGCTCGAAGCAGGCCTTTAAAGTCGACGCCGGCGTGTTGATAGAAACTGTCATCTTCTGCGGCAATGAACGCATTGATAAGTTGTGAAGGGACTTGTTCTATATTAACCGGTATACGTTTTTCTTCGCCAAATTGAGCAATCAGTAGCTTATCTTTACTGTAAATGCTTAAAGGAATCTGATATTGGACATTATGCAGGCTCTTAACATCGGGTAGTTCGCTGGACAGTTTGTTGTACAGTAAATAGCCGGAAATAGCCGTTCCCAACGTGAGTGTCATCAAAAAAATAGCCAACCCTTTTAAAATTTTAGCCACAAATGGTCCTGGGAAATAGTGCGGTATTGGTACGTACTGTAGATAAAAAGCAACAGTTGAATAAATAAATCAAACATTTTAAGCATCAAAATATAAAAGGCTACTATACTTTCGCCAGTAATTAAGTTTTTGACCGGTACGACTAGTCTAAAAAAGGCGATCTCTACCAAAAACACGAAGTTAAAAGTGGGCAAATTAATCCGATAAGCCTTTGTTGACTCATGTTGTGTTTTTCGTGAGCTGACTGATTTTTCCTAATCGTACTGGTCGCAGTTTTGTGATGATTGAGAGTAGCTAAAGACTGCATGGGCAGGATCTATATCGATTATGGCTTAAGCCATCGCCTCACATGTAGCAATGTTCATCAAGTATTTAAAGGGTTAGTTCATGAGTTGGTTTAGTCAGAAACAGAGTGCCGTTCTTGGTATTGATATCAGTACAGCGGCGATAAAATTACTCGAATTGAGTCGGGTTGGCGCAAGATACCGGGTTGAAAGTTATGCGGTAGCTCCGTTGCCTCAAGACGCTGTGATCGATAAAAATATAGCGAACATTGATGTGATAGCAGAGGCGATAGTAGTCGCTTTAAAGCAATCCGGATCTAAGCTAAAGCAAGCGTCCGTTGCCGTTGCTGGATCGTCAGTGATGACTAAGGTTATACCGATGCCGGCTTCATTAAGCGATGAAGAAATGGAAGATCAAATCATGGTTGAAGCTGATCAGTATGTTCCTTATTCGCTAGATGAAGTCAATTTTGATTTTGAAGTGCTAGGTGAAAATGAAAACAACCCTGACATGGTCAATGTGCTGCTTGCGGCATCAAGAAAAGAGATTATTGAGGATCGTATTGAAGCGCTGGCAAAAGCAGGTCTAAAAGCCAGAATTGTCGATGTTGAAGCGTTTGCGATGGAAAATGCTTTTGCGTTGTTGATCGATCAGCTACCAGATGCGGCTGAAGGCCAGACGGTTGCTATCGTCGATATTGGCGCAACCATGACGACTTTAAATGTACTGTATAATTCCCGAACCGTTTACACGAGAGAGCAGGGCTTTGGGGGTAAGCAGTTGACTGAAGAAATTCAACGCCGTTACGGCTTAACGTATGAAGAAGCCGGTTTGGCAAAAAAATTGGGCGGATTGCCTGACAATTATACCGTTGATGTGCTTGATCCCTTCAAAAGAGCCATGGTTCAGCAAATTCAGCGATCAATACAGTTTTTTGTTTCATCAAGCGCTAATAGACGCTTGGATAGTCTTATTCTGGCGGGCGGCTGCGCATCAATACCGGGCGTCGACAAATTGGCGCAACAAGCCATCGGGGTGCCTGTCGTAATAGCCAACCCTTTTATTAACATGGCTTTAGCCCAGAAAGTCAAGCCTCAGGCTTTGAGCAATGATGCTTCGGCGATGATGATTGCGTGCGGCTTGGCGTTGAGGAGCTTTGACTGATGGCAAAAATCAACTTACTCCCCTGGCGTGAAGAGCTGCGGGCTCAAAAAAAGCAGGATTTTATCAATGCCATTGCGTTGGCGGTGCTGTTTACGATACTTATTTTTTCCGGGGTACATCTGTATGTTGAAGGACTCAAGGGGTATCAGGAGCAGAGAAACAAAATAATCCAGGATGAAATTGCATTGTTGGATATAAAAATCTCTCAAATCAAAACGATTGAAGAACAAAAAGCCAAGTTGTTGACCAAAATAGATTTGATTCAGAAGCTGCAGGAAAGTCGGCCGGAGATTGTGCATTTGTTTGATGAACTGCCGAGAGTTACGCCTGATGGGGTCTATCTTTCAAAATTTACCCAGGTGGGTGGAGACTTGACCTTTGAGGGCAAGTCACAATCAAATGCGCGCGTTTCTGCGTTTATGAGAGCCATCGAAGCCTCACCCTGGTTCAAGGTCCCCACGTTGGATGTGATTCAGTCAGCAAACAAAGTTAATCCTGAACAGTTAAGTGATTTTACGATGCATACCAAGCAGGGCAAGAATGCGCCAGCGTCGCTCGGAGGAAAATGATGAATCTGTCAGAAATTAACTGGGATCCTAATGAAGCCGGAACCTGGCCATTGCCGATTAAAGCAGCCACTATTGCACTAGTATGCGTACTGGTTTTTGGTGCCGGTGTGTATTACGACACGCTAGACCAGATGGCGGCGCTGGATGTCGCTAAGAGCAAAGAGCTGGAATTAAAGCAGTCATTTGAGACCAAACAGAAAAAATCGATCAATCTTCATGATTATGAAGAACAATTGGCGCAGATTGAAACACAACTGGACGATATGATTCGGCAAATGCCGACCAAAGAAGAAGTTGCCAGTCTGCTGATTGATATTTCCCAGACTGGATTGGCCAGTGGTCTGGAATTTCGATTATTTAAACCCGGCGCGCCGGTACGTAAAGATTTTTACTCAGAGCTCCCGATCAGTATTGAGGTCATAGGAAAATATGAGGAACTGGGTTTGTTCATCAGTGGCTTAGCCTCGTTACCCCGAATTGTTACCGTACACGATGTGAATATTATTCCCGAGGGTAAGGAGAATAAGGATGGGAAAATGAAAATGACGGCAACGGTAAAGACTTATAATGAAGGTGGCGATGAAGTAACGACTGCCGTGACCAAGAAGAAAAGGGGGCAAAAGTAATGCTAAATTTCCCCGGTCTTCCTTTGCGCAGTCCTGTCAGCAGCACCACCCAGAATCAACCTCGGATTAGCTCCGCCCCGTTTTGTCACAGTGGGACTGGAGGACTTTTACAAATAAGCTGCCTAGTTTTAATGGCTTTATTATCAGGTTGTGGCAATGATGACTTTTCAGATTTAAATCGTTATATCTCAGAAGTTAAGGCTAGGCCTAAAGAGCCCATTAAACCCTTGCCTGAAATCAAGGCGATTGAACCCTTTTTGTTTAAACCGGAAAGCCTGCGAGATCCGTTTAAGCCACTGGAACAACCCGAGCAGACACAGGGCGCCGATGTTTCAAACGACAGTGGGATAAAGCCCGATACCGTCAGGCGTAAAGAAGAGTTGGAGGCCTTTCCGTTGGATGGGTTAAGAATGGTGGGTAGTGTAGAGTTGAAGTCGAGTCTATGGGGCCTGGTAAAAGCCAGTGACGGCACAATTTATCGCGTCAAGGTTGGGAACTATATGGGTAAAGATTACGGAAAAATTATACGGATAGTCAGCGACAAAATTGAATTGATGGAAATAGTCTCTGATAAACCGGGGACATGGCGTGAACAACCCACTTCAATAACGTTGACAGAGTAAGGCAAGAGGATATCAAATGAATAATAAACAAGGCGGCGTTATCGTGAATACCCACAGTGCGCGAATGAATTCGCGGTCACAGTCATTAACGGCTCAGCTGGTTGTGGGTCTGTGCTTATTTATAGTCCAAATGACGGTGGTTCGAGCCGATGAACTGGCGTTAACCGGTATTGATTTTGCTTCTCAGGCGAGCGATAAGTTGCAGATTGAAATGGAGATGAGCGGAACTGCCGTTGCTCCTAAAATATTCAAAACCGATAACCCTGCACGAATTGCGCTGGACTTTGCCGGTGTAAAAAGTGCACTGGCTAAGAAAATGTACCCGATCAATCAGGGCGCGGCGAGCAGTCTTTATGTGGTGGAAGCCGCAGGCCGGGTTCGTGTTGTCGTTAATCTGATTGAGGCAACGCCGTTTGAAACCAAGGTGATCGGCAATAAAGTGCTGCTGACTTTGATGCGGGAAAAAACGGCGCCAGCCGTCGGTATGAGACCTCTTGCTGCAAAGCCAGCAAGCCCTGTTTCAGCGTCTGTTCCGATCAAATCGACTAATGCGATGGTTGCATCCTTAATACCCGCACAGGATATTAGCGGCTTTGATTTCAAGCGTGGCGATAAGGGCGAAGGACGCATCCTGGTCACTCTGGCTAACCCGAACACCATCGTCAACTCCAAAGAACAGGGCGGGAAAGTCATCATCAGCTTTCTAAACACCCGCTTGCCAGAGAGTCTGGCTAAACGACTGGATGTTTCCGAGTTTGCCACCCCGGTTAAGTTTATTGATACGGTTTCGTCCAATAAGGAAACCACCATTACCGTGGCTATGCAAAATCCCTTGTACGATTATTCGGTGTTTCAGGCTAATGGCCAATTGACGGTGGAGTTTCGCCCGTTAAGCGTTGAAGAGAAAGATGCGCTGGACAGGTCGCGTACCCAATATACCGGGGACAGATTGTCGTTAAATTTTCAGGGCATAGAAGTGCGCAGCGTTATCGCGATACTGGCGGAATTTACCGGACAGAATGTGGTCGCCGGCGATGACGTGACCGGCACGATTACCTTGAAACTGGATGATGTGCCCTGGGATGAAGCTCTGGACTTTATCATGATGACCAAGGAATTGGGTAAGTTTGAGACCGGCAATGTCACGCTGATTTCGCCGTTGGATAAAATCAAGGATTACAAAAAGAAACAGCAGGAAACAGAGAGAGTCGTCGAACAATTGGATCCGCTGGTGACCGAGTATATTAAGATTAATTATGCGAAGGCTCAGGATTTCAGCAATCTTGTAAACGGTATGTCCAGCGGTATTTTTGGCAGTTGCGGTGTGGGTAGTTCTACTGGGTCGGCTTCATCTGGCGCTTCGTCAAGTGGAGGAGGGGCGCAAATGGTTGGAGCTGCGCAAACAGGTGGTGGGCAAGCGGGTCAAAGTCAGGGCGCCGGTGGGGAAAAATTTGGTTTGCTGTCTGAGCGCGGATCGGCCGTAGTCGATGCCAGAACCAATACCTTGATAGTTCGCGAGACTGCCAAGCGTCTGGAAGATATAAGAAAATTGGTGCGCAAGTTGGATGTGCCGGTGCGTCAGGTCATGATTGAGGCGCGGGTGGTTATTGCCGATGATACCTTCGCTGAAAATCTAGGCGTCAAGTTTGGTGCGGCAAAACAGGGTAGTGCAGGAGGTAGCAAAACCTTTGCTATAGGTGGATCTGGAACCCAAGGCACTACAACCGGAGGAGCGGGTAATGCTAATAATATGCTGGTTGATTTGGGCGTGGCTGCATTAACCACTACTCCGCCTGGCGCATTGGGCATGACCCTTGCCAGAGGCGCCGATTATGTATTGAATCTTGAGCTTCAGGCCTTACAGATTGAAGGCAAAAGCGAAACACTCTCCAATCCCAGAGTAATGACCATGGATCGCTGCACGGCGGTTATGACCTCGGGTGTCCAATTACCAGTGACTACGCCTGGCTCGGCAAATAGTCCGCCAACAGTGACTTATATTGATGCGGTACTTGAGTTAAATGCAACGCCACAGATTACGCCTAATGGCTCGGTGATTATGAATTTGCTGGTCAAAAAGGATGCACCCGACTTTTCAAAAAATACCCAGGGTAATTTTCCGATCAATAAAAAGCAGATTAAAACCTCGATACTCGTTGAAGATGGTGAAACCATCGTGCTAGGCGGCGTTTATGAAGGTCTTGAATCTACTGGCAAGAATAAAATTCCGTTCTTTGCCGATTTGCCGGGCATAGGATTCTTATTTACCAATTCACTCGTTAATAAGACCAAGAGCGAATTATTGATATTTGTCACACCAAAAATTGTAAAAGATAATGTAGCCAGCGATTGAGTGCTTCTACTTGGAGTAAAATAAACCGGGCACAATGCCCGGTTTTGTACATTTAAAAATCAAAGTGTTATAAAAAAGAAGATATAAAAACATTAACGCTCTATACCTGTAATTTACTAATCACCTCGGTTTTTTTATGTTGTCAAATTCCTGCTAAACTACCAAAAATATCAGGAGATTACTCATGTCAACCATCGCTTTCGATACACACGAATTTTTTAATGAATTAAAGAGCGCCGGTTTCAGCGACCAGCAAGCTGAAGTGATTACCAAGTTACAAAAAAAAGCGGCAGCCTCTACCTTAGAACAGGCGCGTCTTGATTTTGACTTGGATAATTTGGTAACTAATCATTCGCTTGATGCTCGCTTTCGTGAGTCTGAGCTTAAAAGTGAAGTGAAGCTAGCAGAAACCAAAGCCGATTTAATTCGTTGGGTGGTCGGTGTCGGCGTGTTGCAAACTGCCCTTATTACAGCGCTGTTAATTAAGTTAAGCTCGGTTATTTAACCCCGCTAAAGTTCTGCAGCCTTGTTCCCTGCTACCGGCTGATAACATTCAACCCGCGTAGAAAACTAAGGCGCAGCACAACGCATGCCGAGTTTAATCAATTCTAGGTGTTATCTCTCGCTTTATTAGCTTTGGGCTCTATTGCTTTGGAAATATGACGCAATCAATACAAAAGTGTAGAATGCGATACCTTAGTAACCGCATGGCAGGTTAAATGCTGTGATTTTTCTATAGTAAAGGAGGTTTTTCGAGATGTTATATGAAAAAATCCTATTAATTAATGTGGAGAAGGGGGCATAATGCCCCCTTTTTTGTATTGATTAATCAATGATTTAAAAAAAAGCAGATATAAAAACGTACATTAATCCGTTTTTACGCCTGTAACTTGCTAATCACATCGGTCTTTTTTACCACGATGTAGCCCTTATCTTTCATAGCCGCAATAATCTTATCGTCATTTTCCTCGTCTACCTTTGAAATAGAAACAAACTGCTGATTGATGCTTACGTTGTAATTTACTTTCGTACCAACACAACCTTCAAATATGATACTCAGGTATCTTAGGCCATCGATGGTACGTAAAGTAATTGCATCATGTGGCAAGGCGCTCTCTTTGGGTAGTAATTCACCTTCAACCGGCAAGCGGGTAATCAGGCTGATAATGTTGACGAAGTTATCCGGCGAGACTTCTTTATAAGTACAGCCGAATTTCTTTTTGATAGCGCTCCATTGTTTTATGATGGCACCGGCCTGTTTGTCTTTGGGCAAATCTTCTGCTCTGGATTTTACTAAGGCTTTGATGGTGTCTTGCTGATCTAGGGTTAAACCGCCGGTTAAGGCTTGCTTGGTTTTTGGTTCTGGCAGTTGGGCGAACTCTTCAGGCTTGCCATGATCCAGAATATCAAGAACCCACTTCCTGAATTCTTTGGCGATCTTGGTACGGGATAACATGGCAAGTAGGTGACAACCTCGCAGACTGAAAACTCGAACTTGCTGCTTACCACCTTC
The DNA here is from genome assembly GCA_947506075.1 of Methylococcaceae bacterium. GTDB lineage: Bacteria > Pseudomonadota > Gammaproteobacteria > Methylococcales > Methylomonadaceae > Methylobacter_A. Next base: position 940 of record CANNNN010000045.1, on the reverse strand, counting down.
GGTATCGAGTTCAACTAAGGCTGTCATGGTGTCGGTGAATTCGTCGGCGTTTGACTTATATATCTTATCAATTGAAATACGCCCTTTGACATATCCAAGGGCGTCCCCGATTTGGGGACTCCTTAGCCAAGGTTGATTATTATGGTCAACGATGTCGAATGAAGTGTTTTGGAATGTTAATGTGAGAGTGTTCATTTTGATGATCCTAAGTAACAAGTTTTAAACTTGCCGACAAAGAGACCAATCTAGGGCGGCAAGATGAACGAGGTTGGTCTACCGGACTTAGGGCCGGCCAGTCTTGCGACTGCCTCGCTCACCCTGCCATAATAAGCGGGTAAAGCGATGGACATAAAAAAACCGCATTAAGCGGCATTTATTATGCCTAAGTTCCGAGAGACCAATCCCGTGTAGTTATGTAACTACGTGGAGAATGATAGGCGCTCTCGGAAAAGATTACAAATTATTTATTTTTCTTTAGGTGGTACGATATTCTTTGGCCCCCTGCACTCGTAATACTCTGCCAGCGCTGTTGTTTTCTCGCTGCCCTTAGGCCCCATCATTCCCGTTGAAAATTCGTTATGATCTGACCGGTCAGTAAGTACGACTGTATTTGCTGCGTATTTTGTAGCCCGTTTTTGATGCCATTCCAAGCAATCCTTACCGTTGGCACTGCATGACTCCTGCATCTTATAGACACAGCTTTTATCAGGTAGGGCGGTTTCAATTCTTACATATTCCCAGTCTGGATAACGCGAATTAGTGCAGCCAGAGACAACCAAAACAGCGGCGATCAGTATAATAATTTTCTAGGACTTACGCATTGACAGATTAACAAAACCGAGATCAAAGTGATATAGTAAAAACAAATGGACAGCCGCTATGAGAGAAATTACACGCCCACCAACAGCTCGCTGTGTTATGTCAATGTACATAAGCTTTC
>CANNNN010000044.1 GCA_947506075.1 Methylococcaceae bacterium | reverse complement strand
CTCTGGAACATAAAGACTTGCTGGTCAGCGCCGAAACCGGCAGCGGCAAAACCGCTGCATTCTTGTTGCCGACCTTGCATCATCTGCTAAGCTTACCGTCCAGAAAGGCCGGCACACGGGCCTTGGTGCTGACGCCGACCCGCGAACTGGCTCAACAGATCTTCAAACATTGCCAACAATTGGCTGAATTCACCGATCTGAAAATAGGCCTGATTACCGGTGGAGATGATTTCAGGCTACAGCAAAACATGCTGCGCAGAAACACTGAGATTGTTATCGCGACGCCGGGCAGAGTGCTGGAACTGATGGAGCAGGAGATACCGAACTTTAGTAATCTCGAAGTGCTGATACTGGATGAAGCCGATCGCATGCTGGATATGGGCTTTAGTGAAGACGTGCTGACCATAACCAACAGCTGCAATACACAGCGACAAACCCTGCTATTTTCTGCGACGCTGACCCATTTTGGCGTGATCAAAATGGCTGACAGGGTGCTGACCAATCATGAAGTCGTTGCGTTAAATACGCTGCATGACGGGCATCGTAACATCGAGCAGCAAATTGTATTGGCCGACGACAACGATCATAAGCTAAAACTGCTGACCTGGCTGTTGCAAAATGAAACCTATGATAAGGCGCTGGTGTTCACCAATAGCCGGGTTCAGGCGGACCTTCTGCGCGGACCGCTGCGCGGTCAAAAACTCCGGGTCGGCGTGTTGCATGGTGAAATGGATCAAAAGGATCGCAACCGGATGATGGAATTATTCCGCGAAGGCGGCGTCAATATCATGCTCGCTACCGACCTTGCCGCCCGAGGCCTGGACATCAAGGGCATCAATCTGGTCATCAATTTTGATGTGCCTAGAAACGGCATCAATTATATACATCGTATCGGCAGGACCGGTCGAGTCGATGAACTGGGCCTGACGATTGCATTGGTAAAGCATACCGAATGGAATTTAATGTCCGGCATTGAGCGCTTCTTAAAACAAAAATTTAAACTTCGCACGATCAAAGAACTAGCAGGAAAATATAAAGGCCCTAAAAAACTAAAGGCGTCCGGTAAGGCCACGGGCGGAAAAATTAAAATAGAACCGAAAAAAGAGGCCTTCGAGAAACCCAAACTACGCGACAGGGACAAAAAGAATATTGGCAAAAGACGAGTGCCTACGGTAAAGCCCGATATTGAAATCAAACAGCCATAAAAAAAGCCTCCTTCGCAACAGTCGTTGCGAAGGAGGCTTTTTTTGAGAGCCCGATTATTGCATTAAGATAGTTTGCCTATCACTTGTTTGATCAAATTATCCGGTTTAAAGGGCTTTACAATATAGGATGTTATACCCGCCATGATGGCTTCCTTTACCTTGTCTCCTTCAGATGAAGAAGTCAGCATGATCCAGGGTGGAGTTTCCAATTTGGCATCGGCTTTTACTGCCTTAAACAAATCAAGCCCACTCATACCCGGCATATTCCAGTCACAGACTACGATGTTAATCTTTACTTTTCTCATCATCAACAAGGCTTCCTCTCCACCCGGCGCATCAAAAACGTGGGTAAATCCGGCCTCTCGCAATATAGCCTTAGTGAGTGTCCTCATTGAAGCCGCATCATCTACAATCAGAATTTTCTTCTGTAGCAATTCTTGTGGTATTCCCATTTTTGTTCCAACTTATACTTAAATTATGCGCACTAGAATACTTAATTTTTACATTTTACAAGAACTTGAGGTGTCCGACAAATAGATATTAAAAATAATACCCTGCGCTCTAGTCTAATATTACCCATTACCCGCAAATATCCCTAAAGACACATGACTCTAGGCTGTAGTCATGACATTGGTTTAGTTTTTTTTCAATAAACTGCTAGGCTTACCGGATTGCTTCAATTATTCAGGGAATAACGTGGAAGAAGATTTAACGACCGATTTAGTCGTACTGCAAAGCCATTTAGAATCCATGCTTGAACGCGTTCAAAAAAACAGCGTTACGTTGCAGAAATTTCAGGCTTTCGAAATGAGACTGCTAAAGCTTAATTCCTTATCGGATACCATTGATCACCTGCTGGACGAGGCTAAAAATTATTTTGACCTGGACATGATCAGCCTGTGCCTGATCGACGAAACCGGTGAAATATCAAAGACGCTTACCGATAATGGCTACCCGTGCAGCTCAATCATCGGTTTAATACTACTGAACAGTCGGGAACCTTTAAAAGCTAGCAACATTTCGCCCTATATTGGCGCTTATGAAAGCTCACGATGCGCTGATTTTTTCCCGCATATTGAAAGACAACCCGCCAGCGTTGCGATTACCCCGTTAACTCGCAGGAGCAAATATCTGGGGACTTTAAATCTGGGCAGCTACCAGCCCGACAGATTCGCCGACACAATGGCTACCGATTTTATCGAACACCTCAGCTCTGTAGTCAGCGTTTGCCTGGAAAACAATCTTAATTTCGAGGAGATACGACGCGTCAGTTATGTTGACACCTTAACAGGGGTTAATAACAGACGTTTTCTGGAACAACGCATAGGCGAAGAAGTACACGGCTGCCAACGCGCGGCGGAGCCCTTGTCGTGCCAGTTTTTTGATATCGATTTCTTTAAATCAGTCAATGATACCTATGGCCATCAGGGCGGCGATCAGGTTCTATCTGTGGTGGCTGCTGCGATAAAAAATCAGTTGCGAGACAATGACGTCTTTGTCCGTTATGGCGGAGAAGAGTTTGTCGCCTTATTATCCAATACCAACGAAGCCAAAGCCCTGGAAATTGCCGAACGGGTACGCAAGGCTATCGAGATGCTGACGATTTCCTTTAACGGCATATCCACCTCGGTTACCGTCTCTATTGGTGTATCAACTTACATGCCAAATCGCAAATCTACATCCATAAGCGACGAAGTTGCCACGCGACTGATCAAATCGGCCGATTCAGCGCTATACAAAGCCAAACATAATGGCCGAAACCGTGTGGAAAATGGCGGGGTAATTTTAGCTTGAAAAAATAGCGTCACTGCGAACCAACGAAGTTAAGTAAGCGGGGCAACAGCTTTTCGTTGCCCAACATTTTGCGCGAATTGATGTCGGGCAGAAACCGCATGCCCGACAAACTTAGCCTTTCAACACCTTCAAAACCGCCTGCATGGTCGCATTGGCATCGCCAAACAGCATTCGGGTGTTTTCCAGTACGAACAAAGGATTGCCTACTCCGGCATAACCAGACGCCATGCTGCGTTTAAGCACGATGGTGGTTTCGCCTTTCCAGCATTCCAATACCGGCATACCGGCAATCGGACTGTTCGGGTCATTGAGCGCCGATGGATTGACAATGTCGTTAGCGCCGATCACGATCGACACGTCAACCTTGGAAAAATCATCATTGATTTCGTCCATTTCATAAACAATGTCGTAAGGCACTTTGGCTTCGGCTAACAATACATTCATGTGCCCCGGCATACGCCCTGCAACCGGATGAATGCCGAATCCCACTTTCTTGCCTTTATCCCGCAACAGTTTGGTGATTTCATAAACGGTATGCTGGGCTTGCGCGACCGCCATGCCGTAGCCCGGAATGATCATGATGTTTTTTGCATCCAGCAATAATTGCGCCGTTTCTTCGGCATCGATCGGCTGTACGTCACCTTCAATAGCGGCGGCTATCCCGCCTGAAGCAGTACCAAAGCCGCCGGCAATCACACTGATAAAGTTACGGTTCATTGCCCGGCACATGATGTAACTCAAAATAACGCCGCTGCTGCCTACCAACGCGCCGGTAACAATCAACAAATCGTTGCTTAACATAAAGCCCGTTGCCGCCGCCGCCCAACCCGAATAACTGTTCAGCATCGAGATAACCACCGGCATATCCGCTCCGCCGATAGCCATGACCATGTGCACGCCAAACACCAGTGCAATTACAGTCATAATCGCTAACGGTATGATCGCATTGCCGCCGCTTTCGGTTTGTTGCAAGAACATATATCCAAGAACCAGAGTGGCAATTAATAACCCTAAATTAAACCAATGACGACCCGGCAATAACAGTGGCTTGCCGCTGATTTTTTCGCTGAGTTTGCCAAAGGCAATCACCGAACCTGAAAAAGTGACAGCTCCAATCAGTATGCCGATGTAAATTTCAATTTCGTGGATGTTTTTTTCCACGCCGACCAGACTGGAGGAACTGTCCATAAAATTGGCATAGCCGACCAACACCGCCGCCATACCGACCAGGCTGTGCATGATGGCGACCAGTTCCGGCATTTGGGTCATTTCTACCTTTAACGCGGCTCTCGCGCCTATCGCTCCGCCGATTAATATCGCGATGATTAAAATGCCGTAAACGGTTACCGATCCGCTCAGGGTGGTGGCGATAATCGCAATCGCCATGCCTAACATGCCGTAATAATTGCCTTTGCGTGCGGTTTCCTGATTGCTCAATCCGCTCAGACTTAGAATGAACAGAATCGCGGCGACGATGTAAGACATCGTAACTAAACTATGGGACATAAGGATCTCCTGTTATTTTCTGAACATTTCCAACATACGACGCGTGACTAAAAAGCCGCCGAAGATATTGATAGATGCTAAAAGTGTAGCCACGCCGGCAAGAATAGTGACGGTGGAATTGTTCGTTGAAATCTGCACCAAGGCGCCAATAACGATGATACTGCTGATCGCATTGGTGACGCTCATTAACGGGGTATGCAGTGAATGCGAGACATTCCAGATCACTTGATAACCCACGAAACAAGCCAGCACAAAAACAGTAAAGTGGGTCATGAACGATTCAGGTGCGACCGAACCGATGCCAAACAGCACCAAGCCGGCAATAATGATCGGTATAAACTGCTGGACCGAAACCGGAATGATGGATTTTTTCTGCTGTTCGAGTACTGATGCATAAGCCGGCGCTTCGGTTTGCGGCGTCGGCGCTGCGGAAAGTTTTGGCGGTGGTGGCGGCCAGGTGATCTTGCCTTCTTTGATGACCGTGGTCCCACGTATCACTTCGTCTTCCATATTGACGTTGATCGTGCCGTTTTTTTCGGGGCACAATTCAGTCAACAAATGCCTGAGGTTGGTCGCATAAAGCTGGCTCGATTGGTTAGCCAAGCGGCTGGGCAGATTGCTGTAACCGATAATGGTCACGCCGTGCTTTACCACGACTTGATCTTTTTCGGTCAATGCGCAATTGCCGCCCTGTTCTGCCGCCAGATCGACGATGATGCTGCCCGGCTTCATGGATTTAACCATGCCTTCGGTGATCAGCTTGGGTGCCGGTTTGCCGGGTATCAGTGCGGTGGTGACGATGATGTCCACTTCCATCGCCTGTCTGGCAAACAAAGCCATCTCGGCTTCGATGAATTCCTTGGACATGGTTTTGGCATAACCGCCGGTGCCGGAACCTTCTTCTGTAAAGTCCAGCAGCAAAAACTCGGCATCCATGCTTTCAATCTGTTCTTTCACTTCGGGCCGGGTATCGAAAGCCCTGACGATGGCGCCCATGCATTTTGCGGTACCGATAGCCGCAAGACCTGCGACACCTGCGCCGATCACCAGCACCTTGGCGGGCGGGATTTTACCTGCGGCGGTTATCTGTCCGGTAAAAAACCGCCCGAAATGCTGCGCGGCTTCAATGATGGCCCTGTAACCTGCGATATTGGCCATCGAACTCAAGGCATCCAGTTTTTGCGCTCGGGACATGCGCGGCACGCTGTCCATCGCCAGCACCGTGGCCTTTTTAGCAGCCAGGTCCTGCATCAGTTGTTCGTTTTGTGCCGGCCAGATAAAGCTGATTAAGCGGCCACCTTCGGGTAACAGGTCGATTTCGTCCAGCGCCAGCTCCGGGTGTAGCTCAGGTGCGCGAACCTTCATCACGATGTCGACTGATTTCCACAAGGTCTTGGCATTGTCGACGATTTCAACGCCCACTTCCCGGTAGGCTTCATCGGAAATATTAGCGTTAAGTCCTGCGCCGCTTTCGACCAGAACGGAAAAACCCAACTTGATAATTTGTTCAGCCGCCTCCGGCGTAGTGGCCACACGTTTTTCACCCGGGTGTATCTCTTTAGGTATACCAATCTTCATACAGTCTCCAATGCGAGTAGTTTAGAGCATAGTGAACAAAGGCTTTAACCACCTGTCAAAACCTTAAGCACGGAGCATAGGAGATTAAGCGATTCATTTCAATATAAAACGTAACTACTCAGCCATCAAACTTTGACGGGGATGATAAATTACCTTTATGCGTATGCTATCCTAATGGCAGTTATTAAATCGCCACTTGCATGGAATTTCACCTCGCTGGCACCCATGTCCTAAATCACCCACAAGAATCGGATATACACATTGCTAGCCCTGATCAAGATAAAAACCCGCTGGATTTATGGCCTGATTTTTCTGGCTTGGATGGTAGTGACATTGATCACGATGACTCTGATATTCAAGCTTGTGCTGCATAAAGCCGAAGTGAACTTCAATCAGAAGGTCATGCAATTACACGAACGCATCGAACTTGTAGCCCGGGACAATGAATCTATTTTGGAAGGCTTTACAGCGTATCTGAGCGCCATTGAATATGCCGATAGAGAAAGCGCAGTTCGTTACGCACAACAAATCCTTACTCGCTTCCCTCATGTTCATGCGCTCCAAGTTGCGCTTATCGTTGAACGACATGATTTGTCGGCGTTTGTCACAAGACAAAAGCAATCTTGGTTCCCACGATTCAAAATAAAAACCTTCGATTCCTTGGCTGAGGGCAGCACTGTGCATGCTGTTGAAAAAAAGCCAAGATACTACCCGATTATTTTTATTGAACCCATGACCCCTAATACGCGGCAATTGATCGGCACCGACATGGACTCCGCGCCCTTTTTAAGCGATGCGCTAAATCAATCGAAAAAATTACAGTCTTCCGTGGCTACCGTCCCGTTCAGATTTCCCGAAGGGTCTCAGGGCTATATCTTATTTCGCCCCGTCCCAGATCCTCCGAAAGGTATTCGTGCCGAGCGAAAACAAGCGTTTGCACTTTTATCAGTCAATGCCGAAGCGCTCCATAAAGACATTGCTTTCCTGGTCGAAAATCTTGAGTTTCGTCTTTATCACGCGAACTATTCAAGCGATGATCCGCAAGGCTTGTTGTTACAAAGTAGCGCATCGGCGCCGAACAAATTAGACGCCTGGCTATTTCCCAAGCTGACCGAAGAAAGGAAGCTCGCTAGTCAAAGTCAGCCATTCTCACTCAGGGTAGACAAACAACTGGGCTGGACTGACCTTGACTTTCCGCTATTGATCGCAACAGGCTGCACCTCGCTATTGCTGCTGGCTCTGCTTTTCCTCGCGATGAATATCCATTTACTCCGGGAAGCACAACGGGAAAAATCGGCAAATCGCTTGCTCCATATGGCAACGCATGATGCCTTGACCGGACTGCCCAATAGAACGCTACTGGAGGATAGATTCAATCAGGCCTGCTCCCGCACCCAGCGCAGTAAGCTGGCATTTTCGACCATGTTTCTCGACCTGAATGGCTTCAAGAAAGTTAACGACAGCTACGGTCACGAAGTTGGTGATCTACTGCTCAAAACTGTGGGCAATTTACTAAAACAATGCATCAGAAATGAGGATACCTTGAGCAGAATCAGCGGCGATGAGTTTGTGATCCTGCTGGAAGATATGTCTTATGAAAATGCCGACAAAGTCGCACAAAAAATTCACGCCAAATTTGCGCAACCGGTGTTTATCCAAAACATCGAGCTGACTATTGGCCTCAGCTTAGGCATTGCGGTTTATCCCGAAGATGGCACGGAAATGACCGAAATCCTCAGAAAAGCGGATGCCAGAATGTACGAAGCAAAAAAACAAAGCAAAGGCGTGAGCGCAGAACTCAGATAACGCCATCCTTTATTGTCAGGCATAAAAAGCACGCCAAACTTCGGTTTCTAAGGGCTTAACTGCCTAACTCCTCAGCAATGCTTAGCCTAATTAAACAAGGCCAATGCTTTTTTCAGGGTTGACCATATCCCCCATCCGAGCGGAACGGAGACATATAGCCAGAACACGACTAAAAACAGCAGGCTGGAAGGCTTTGAATTATTCATATTAACTCCGTCAATTGTTTAAGTCTTTGACACTTAAGATGTCGAAGCGAGCGATGTGGCTGCGGCCTCTTCGCGCGGAAAAATACCATCCAGCTCATCGAATTGATCATGTGTCATGTGATGTTTTTCATGGACAGGCCGTATCATCAAATTGCAAAAAAAGCCCAGGCTCAAAAGCCCCGCCATGATATACATGGTCACGTTGTACGCATCGGCTTTGGCAACACCTTGTTCAATCTGATATTCGCGCAGATAATTTACCAAAACAGGCCCCAAGACCCCTGCCGTTGCCCATGCTGTCAATAACCGACCGTGTATGCCGCCCACAAATTGAGTGCCGAAAATATCAGCCAAATAAGCCGGGATAGTAGAAAATCCGCCGCCATACATACTCAGGATGACCGCGTACAAGACTATAAACCAACCCATGTTGCCGGAGGCACCTATCGAAGGCACGGTGGCGTAAAGCACTATGCCAAGAGCAAAGAAAATAAAATAGGTGTTTTTACGGCCTATATAATCCGATGCAGACGACCAAAAAAACCGCCCGCCCATATTGAACAGGCTGAGCAGTCCGACAAAACCGGCCGCCGCCGCAGGAGTTACCGCGCCTTTGAACATTTCCTGGATCATCACCGACGCCTGCCCTAAAACCCCGATTCCCGCTGTCACGTTCAGGCACAACACCAGCCAAAGAAAATAAAACTGCGGTGTTTTTAACGCCTGATCGATATGCACATGCTTGTCGGTAATCATTTTATTTTGCACGACGGGCACTACCCAGCCCTCAGGTTTCCAATGTTCCGGGGGTATTCTAATGGCCATAGAGCCTATGCACATCGATAAGAAATAAAGACTACCCATGATCATAAACGTTTCCATGACGCCTATCGAAGTGGCGGATTTAAAATAATCCATCAACAGCAATGATAACGGCGCACCAATCATGGCTCCTCCGCCAAAACCCATGATAGCCATGCCTGTCGCCATGCCACGACGATCAGGAAACCATTTAATCAAGGTTGAAACCGGCGAAACATAACCCAAGCCCAGACCGATGCCACCGATCACGCCGTAACCCAAATAGATTAGCCAAATCTGATGCAGATAAACGCCCAAGGCTGAAACAAAAAAGCCTCCGCCGAAGCAACAGGCGGCTACGAACATGGTTAGTCGCGGGCCAACTTTTTCCAGCCATTTTCCACCAAAAGCAGCAGAAAGACCTAAAAAAACAATGGCCAAACTAAAAATCCAACCCAGCGTTGTTAATTTCCAATCCTCCGGGGCGGATTCGGTAATCCCAAGCACGTGTGTCAAAGGATTATTGAACACGCTGAAGGCATATGCCTGACCGATACAAAGATGAACTGACAGCGCAGCAGGCGGGACCAGCCATCGGTTAAATCCGGGTTCGGCAATAGTCCGTTGTTTCGAAAAAAAGCCGGGCATTAATAACTCCTCTCTCTTTAAATGAATAATAACTGCTTGAATCGGATTATGAGGGCTAAAACGAGTGACTTAAAATGATCTCCCTGCATTGCTCTAACTCCTGCATAATCCCCATGAATGTGGTGAATACTGATATAGAGTACAGAATTGCTGCTGGTGAGGACTTTGCGTAACTTACGTCAATAATGCACCGCTCGATAATCCATTACAATCTGAAGTTTTATAATATATCGCACAAGCAGACTAAGATTGGTTACAATCATAAACCTTATCCTGATAGCGAATGAAGGTTGAAAATGAGCATAAAATCCAGTTTAATAAAAATGATAATAAAACTGACGCCAAACATATTGATAATATGGGGGGCGAATATAATTCTTAAGGGTATTGCAGAATTAACAGAATTTAGTTTTGATCTTGACGCGCGAAAAGTCTACGTTCAAACAAGGCTTTACGGTGAACAAGAAACCATTGAAGTTTGCCTGGAAGATTTTGCTATTTTCAGTGATGGCGAATCCTACAGATTTATTATTCACCATGCAAAATCAGACCGACCCTGGCTGAATAATCTATTATCCCATTTCATAGGAAAAGCCTGGAAAATTCCTGCGATACCTCAATTGACCGCTCAACTTGAGCTGTTAACCGAATTGTTTAAAGCCAACACGCCAACACTGGAAAAAATCGATTGAGACTGCTCTGCCTGATCATCATAAGCTAGCTCCCGGTAACGGCCGATACTTCGTTAGCTATCATGCCTGTTAGCTTAGGATTAGAAAAGCTAATAAAAAAAGGCAGGACCAGGCTTGCGCTTGGTCCTGCCTTTTTTGTCAATGCCGCTACCATGTCTCCATCAAGCGGGTCTTTCTTAAAGCTAAAACATTAGCCCTCTACACTATCAACCGCAGCCAGCATTTTCTTCAACTCACCCTTCTGGTGCAGATCGATAACTATATCGCAACCGCCGACCAATTCTCCGCCAATATAAAGTTGTGGATAGGTCGGCCAGTTTGAATATTCTTTAAGCGCCTCGCGAAGTTCAGGATCCTCAAAAATATTAACGTACATATATTTGGCATTACAAGCACCCAATATTTGCACCGTTTGCCCGGAAAATCCGCATTGCGGAAAATCCGGAGACCCTTTCATATATAAAACAACCTGATTATTTTCAAGCTGGTCTTTAATTCTTTCTATAGCGCTCATGATGATCATCACTCAATTAATAAATACCTTTTGATTTTATCAACTTTATAGCAGCTAATGAAGAAAATCTTACAATCGAGAGCTATCAATTTAACTCGAAACGATTTTTACGCTAATTTCGAGTAGACCTTAAACGGTCTCGTCTTAGCTGAAAGCCTGCAGTTGCGATAGCGATGAACAGTCTTGATAACAGAAAGAAAAAAAGATTATATTATCCAGCTAATGCTGACTTTACTAGCAGCCAATGCCGTCTACAACCCAAGAGGTATCAGATGCTTATGATAAGCCCCCTGTTTAGCTTGCTCGCTTCATTGCTGTTAGGCTTGCTGTATGCCAGTGCCGGAGAATGGCTGGTGCATAAATACATACTGCACGGACTGGGGATGAATAAGCATAGTTTCTGGGCCTATCACTGGCATGAACATCATGCAACTTGTGCCAAAAACATGATGCTCGATCCGGGTTACCGATCTTTAACATTAACAAGCTGGAATGCCCAATCCAAGGAATTGGCGGTATTGCTGGGCATAGCAGTGCTGCATGCGCCGCTGTTTATAGTATTCCCACTATTTACCGGCACCGTATATGCCTCCCTGCTACTTTATTACTATAAACATCGCAAGGCCCACCTTGATCCTATTTGGGCCAGGCGGCATTTGCGCTGGCATTACGATCATCACCTCGGCACTAACTGCTGCGGGAACTGGTGCATTACCTGGCCCTGGCTAGACTACCTGTTGGGAACCCGCATTAAAAATAAGCACTTGAATAGCCCTAACAGCGATGATTAAGTAAGGCTCTGCTTAATTCAGCGTTACAATGTTAAGCATGAATACTAATCTGACACCTTTTTCAGCGCTGACGCCTGATATTATCTTGAATGCGCTAGACCACATCGGCCTACCTAGTGATGGCCGACTACTGGCGCTCAATAGCTATGAAAACCGCGTCTACCAGGTCGGCATGACAGATGGCTCCTATGTTGTAAGCAAATTCTACAGACCTGAGCGCTGGACAACGGCAGCCATACTCGAAGAACATGTTTTCGTTCAGGAATTGTTTGAAGCTGAAATCCCGGTCGTACCCGCTCTGGCCTTAGTCGAGAATCAAACCTTAATCCTCGCCGATGGCTTTCGCTTTTCGGTATTCCCACGTCAGGGTGGCCGTGTACCTGAACTTGAGGGTCGCGAAAAACTGGAATGGATGGGCCGCTTTATTGCACGCATTCATGCCGTCGGCGCACTGAAACCGTTTAAGGAGCGTCCGACGCTCGATATTGCCAGCTTTGGCGATGAACCGAGAGCTTATCTTTTGGCGAATAATTTCCTTCCCTCTGATCTGAGCGAGGCTTACCGCACGGTAACTGAACATGCGCTGGCTGGTATAAGACGCAGCTTTGAGCGTGCAGGCAAGG
>CANNNN010000043.1 GCA_947506075.1 Methylococcaceae bacterium | reverse complement strand
GTATGCGCACGTGACGTGGTCGCTCCGCCTATCATCAACGGAATGGTAAAACCCTGACGCTGCATTTCTTTGGCGACATGAACCATTTCGTCCAGCGACGGGGTAATCAATCCACTTAAGCCAATAATGTCGACATTTTCAAGGCGCGCAGTTTGCAAAATCTTTTCGGCAGGAACCATCACGCCCAGATCAATCACGTCATAATTATTGCATTGCAAAACCACGCCGACGATATTCTTGCCGATATCATGCACATCGCCTTTGACGGTCGCCATCAGTATCTTACCGTTGGTTTGCCGTTCACCTGCCGCTTTATCTGCATCCATAAACGGCATCAAATAAGCCACGGCTTTCTTCATGACCCGCGCCGATTTGACCACTTGCGGCAGGAACATTTTGCCGGCACCGAATAAGTCGCCGACCACGTTCATGCCGTCCATCAGCGCGCCTTCGATGACGTGCAGCGGGCGCTCGGCTTCGAGTCTGGCCTGCTCGGTATCTTCGTCGATATAATCGGTGATGCCCTTGACCAGCGAGTGCTCCAGACGTTTGCTGACCGGCCAGCTGCGCCATTCCAGATCCTGTTCCTTGCCGGCACTGCTGCTGCCATCGCCGCGATATTTGTCGGCCAATTCCAGCAATTTATCGGTGCCGCTACCGTCATGGGTATTTAAGATGACCGCTTCGACCGCATCGCGCAAATCTTTGGGAATGTCTTCGTAAATCGCCAGCTGACCGGCATTTACGATACCCATGTCCATGCCCGCCTGGATAGCATGATATAAAAACACTGCGTGGATGGCTTCGCGCACCGGATTATTGCCCCGGAACGAAAACGAGACGTTGGAAACGCCGCCGGAAATAAGCGCGTAAGGCAAGCTGCGCTTGATCTCGCGGGTGGCTTCGATAAAATCCAGACCGTAATTATTGTGTTCGTCGATGCCGGTCGCAACGGCGAAGATATTCGGATCGAAAATAATGTCTTCGGGCGGAAAGCCGACCTGTTCGGTCAGAATTTTGTAAGCCCGTTGGCATATTTCGACTTTCCGGGCTTGGGTATCGGCCTGCCCGTCTTCATCGAAAGCCATCACGATGACCGCCGCACCATAGCGACGCACCAGCTTGGCGTGCTGGAGAAACGCATCTTCACCTTCCTTAAGCGAAATGGAATTGACCACGCCTTTGCCCTGGATGCACTTAAGGCCAGCTTCCAGAATCTCCCATTTGGACGAATCCAGCATGATAGGCACTTTGGCTATATCCGGTTCCGACGCGATCAGCATCAAAAAGCGCACCATCGCTTCCTTGGACTCCAGCATGCCTTCATCCATATTGATATCGATGATCTGCGCGCCGTTTTCAACCTGCTGTTTGGCGACATCCAGCGCCGCCTCAAAATCGCCATCAATAACCAGCCGCTTGAACGCGGCCGAACCGGTCACATTGGTACGCTCGCCGACATTGACAAATAATGAATCCGGCCCGATGTTCATCGGCTCGAGTCCCGATAAGCGACACTGCTTGGGTATTTCCGGAACGACTCGGGGAGCATGAAGTTGAACGGCTTCTACGATAGCCTTGATATTTTCAGGTGAAGTTCCGCAACAGCCGCCGATAATATTCAGATAACCGCTTTTTGCCCAATCGGCCAGTTCAGCGGCCATGGCTTCCGGTGTTTCATCATATTCCCCAAACTCGTTAGGCAAGCCTGCATTGGGATGAGCGGAAATATGCGTGTCGGCAATGCTTGATAATTCGGCGATATACTGGCGTAACTCCGTTGCGCCTAAGGCGCAGTTAAAACCGAAAGAAATCGGTTCTACATGCTTTAGCGAATTCCAGAACGCGGCAACGGTTTGCCCGGATAAGGTTCGACCCGATGCATCGGTAATCGTGCCGGAAATCATCACCGGCAGTTTATAGCCTATCAGTTCAAAGTATTGTTCAACCGCAAAAATAGCGGCTTTTGCATTCAGCGTGTCGAACACGGTTTCGATCAGAATAATATCCGCGCCGCCGTCGATCAGACCCCGAGTGGCCTCAGTGTAGGCTAAAACCAGGTCGTCGAAAAAAATATTTCTAAAGCCAGGATCGTTTACATCGGGCGACATTGAGGCCGTGCGATTGGTAGGACCTAGAACGCCGGCCACAAAACGCGGCTTTTCCGGGGTCTTTTTAGTGTATTCGTCGGCAGCTTCTCTGGCCACGCGCGCAGCTTCTACATTGATTTCATAGGCCAGCGCTTCCATTTTGTAATCGGCCATCGCGATACTGGTCGCATTGAAAGTATTGGTTTCGACGATGTCCGAACCGACTTCAAAATAGGCACTATGTATCGCTTTAATGATATCCGGCTGGGTCAGCGACAACAGATCGTTATTGCCTTTCAGATCCGTTTCCCACTGTGCAAAACGCTCGCCGCGATAGTCTTTTTCTTCCAGTTTGTAGCTTTGGATCATCGTACCCATCGCACCATCGAGAAATAAGATTCTTTGGATCAAGCACTGCTTTAATAATTCTGTTTTGCTCATGGGATCGGTCCGGGGGTTATTAATTTTGGAGATAATCATTGCTTAAAAGCTAAGCTAGCACTATTATTTTTTACTATTTTTTGGAGATGAGCATGTCAAAACCTACGATTATTCAAGTCATAAAAAGCGTTCTATCTGCGGCCATTGGCGTACAAAGTGAAGCCAACAGGCAAAAGGATTCTGAACAAATACCTCTTTCGACTTATATTATTGCGGGATTGGTTTTTACTGTGCTGTTCGTGTCGGGATTGATCTTGCTCGTCTCTATAATCTTGTAATTTTAGTGGCGAGAACATAGATTTAAACGTTTTTTTAACGATTTAAGTCAAGCTTGTTAAGCGCTTTTTACTCCGTATTCGATTAATCATGACTGACCCGCAACCATAAAAAAGCCCGAGCAACGCTCGGGCTTTTTTTTATAACCAGCTTAATATTTTAATTCTCAGCCGACGTTTTAAAACTCTGTTTAATGCTTTGAAACATTTCTTTAAGCCCGCCAAATAAATTAGCTACGGAAAAAATTTCTTTGGTAATAAATTTAAGACGTAAAAAAGCAATGACAGCGAAGCTGAAGATAGAGGGTGATAACTCTTCATAAAGCGATTTAAGTATCCCAGAAAAACCAGTAAAATCGCCTTCATTTTTTCTGTCAGCGCCTTGAAGTGCTTCATAAGCACTTCCGCCCTCACTGGCTCTAAATGATTCCAAGATGTTGATATTTATATATTGGAATATAAATACCATAACAAAAAAACCAATCGCACCGCCTGCAACCCACATCATTACATTAGTCGTATTTGCTCTCATAGCCGACTGGTAGATCCAGAGCGCCACAAAGATCATTATAATGCCACTTATCATAGCTACATCCTCTTTATAATTATATTTTTGTTAGAAAAAAGTAAAGATACGTACACTTTAAAATCATTTTTGAACCCTCTTTTTCAACAACTTTGCAGGATTCATATTTTTCCCGTCCCGGGGTTGTTTGTTTTTTAATTTCGCCATTTTCGACGAAATATTTAATGGCTATTTTCATTTCTTTGGTTCTGCCGACAGAATCCGTCGATGTTGTTTGCAGCGCACCATCCGATTTAAACTCCCATTCAATTTTAACAGCCTTCTGCTCTCCATCCAATTTAGCTGCTTCCGCATATAAATTCCATTTACCCAAGATTTCAGAGTTATCTTTTAATGCAACCTCCGCATGTGCTGAAAACGCAAAAAAAAGCGCCGTCAACGATAATATTTTAACGCATCTATTCATCATAGTTCCTTATCAAAAAAGGTATTAACACTTAAGCTTTAGATTTTAAACTATACCACACTGGCTATCGAGCAATAAATTTCAACCGAAAACAATAGTTCTAGCCACTCGACACAACCTCACAACAATAAGCCTTGACTTTAATGTCCCCTAAAGTATCATTTGCGTTCCGTTTGCTATGTTATTAGCAATATTTTTAAAAATACAAATTATAGGTAGGACACCCCATGGGAGCGATCTTAGATATCACCGAAATGTTAAAAGAACCAGCAGGTATGGTCGGCGCGGTTGTTGTTATAGCTGCTGGCTATTTCCTCGTAAAATGGGTATTTGCTGAACACCCAGACGACGAAAAGTAAGTCTTTACCCGATTTAACCTTAACTTAGGCCGTCCACTTCAATTCTTTTATGAATTCAGTGCGGCCTTTGTTTTATCTGCCTAGTTATCAGCGCATCATCCACGCAAATCTTATATAATTTATACATCTTCTGGATTTTTCGAATCATGAAATGTATAAACTTATATCCGCAAAAGTATTAGAACTCCATTCCAAACAAGCTCCAGCCACAGGCATAGGCTTATTTCGACTTCTTTACGGCCTAGTCACCTTACAGGAAATTATTTTCCTGTTATATTTTAATCACTTAATTTTCGACCCTATACCCTATATAGATGTCGAATTCCCAATGATTCCTTTCTTCTTATGCCTCTGGGGCATAATTGCGGCATTTCTTACTGCTGGTTACCGCTATCGGTTTACAACAAGCTGCAATTACATTTTCTGGATAATTTTTGTGAACTTCACGCCGATGCAGAGGGATTTTGATGGCGGCTTTGACTTGTTCATGATCGGAGCGGGTTTTTTTCTGCTTTTTATGCCTGGAGATAAGGCATTTTCAATAGACACACTTCTACGTAAACTGAGTACACCCTTTATTCATTACGACAGCTACCGGAAACCAACTGTTTCATCGCTTGCTTACACCCTGCCCGTAGCAATTTGTCTCGGCTTCTTATACTTTGACTCGTCGATACACAAGATGTTTGCCGAACACTGGCGCAATGGCCTAGGCACCTGGCTGCCGGCAACACAACCTTATTATGTGTCGGCCATCGACATGTCGTACTTACTGAACAATAAGCTGTTGCAAAATATCCTGAGCTATACGATTTTAATTTTCCAATTTACGTTTATCTTCTTTTTTACTCAACGCCGGTTACGCGTCGTCTATTTATTAATTGGACTTGGGCTTCATCTTGGCATCACCTTGTCTTTTAATATTTATCCGTTTGGCTTGGGGATGCTGATCTTCTATACCTTACTTATCCCCTTTAAATGGTGGCGTTGGATCAGTCGGCTAATCACTGCAAAACAAGTCTCGCTTACCGTGTTCTACGACCAACTTTGCCCGTTATGCAACCGCACCGTTCTGATACTTAATCATTTCGACATCTTCAACTGCATAGCCTTTAAAAGCGCCCAGGAACATGCTGCACTTTATCCGGCACTTGCTACGATCAATAATGAAACACTGTTAACCGATCTGTACGCCCTGGATTCCACGCAGCGCATTTATTCAGGCGTTGACACTTATATTCAGATTTTTAAAAAAATGCGCTATCTATTTCCGATCGGCATTATTTTGAGCCTTCCGGGGATTTATCAGCTGACTTTAAATAAATACCGGATCATTGCCGATAACCGCATGCGCATGCCTTGCACATCGGATTGTCTTATCTCAAAAGCCCTCCCTGACACCACGCTCTATCATCATTTTTTTGAATCCGTTGCCGCGCAAAAACCGAGGGCGTTTTCAAGAAAGCTTGCAAAAATATTGCTTGCGCTGCTGGTATTGCAATTAAACAGTTCCGTTCATTACGGGATCATTTACAGACTCAATGCGGACAACCCTCAAAGCATTATCTCGCAAGCCAGTAACGCCACTTTAATGATCTCTCAGACCTTCTTAGGCATTACCCCGCATGCCCTTTACCTACACGACCATTTTACCGGCTATGAGCATATTTTAGCGATCACCTACAACGACCAAAATGGCAATGAACATGACCTGCCTTTTGTCAACGAACAGGGCCGTCTTCTTGCGCCAAACTGGGGACGCGTTCATTCCATGTGGGCCAATATTGCCGTTACACCCAACATCGAAAACCAACGCCTGCATAAATTCATCATGAAAGTCACTGCTTTTTGGGGACAAAAAATTGGCTTGAACCTTGATAACGCTGTCTTCAACATCAAGCTGAAAAAAATTAGCGCGCCCTCCTACTGGGTTCATGACCAATTGCACAAGAATTTCACGTCCCCATGGATTACCATAGGAACAGCGAAATGGAGCGACAAACAAATCTCTTTTGATTTGCCCGATAACATCAATGAGCTCTAATTAATCAGCCAACCGATCAATTTTTATTATTGCATCATCATTCCAGGCATGATATAAAATGCACGTGCTTTACTAATGCGCACATTAATAAAAATAATTGAAACCCCTTTGGAGGATGCTCGTATGAAGAAAATTTTATCTCTTATCGCTATGTCATTAATGATTGTTGGCTTGACTGCTTGCATGGATGATCCAGACACTTCCAAGCAAAAAGTTTCAAGTTCTATTCAGCTTTAATTAGCAGTGCAAAAAACCTCGTAGGAACGACCAGCCGGTTGCTCCTACGAGGTTTTTTTTGCTCTAGCATCAGCCACTTACTTCATCGCTCAGCACTTAGCTTTAATCACAAGCCGCTTTCATTTAAGCCACCTTAAGCTTACTGGCAAGACAAACAGCTAGCCCCACCCCCATAAAATTCCTCCGCATACATTCAATCGCTGTTACTTTCTCCAGAATTCAGGTACAAATAAAATAACAATGGAGAATATTTGCACGCGCCCCAAAATCATCGCAAA
Source organism: Methylococcaceae bacterium (assembly GCA_947506075.1). Classification (GTDB taxonomy): domain Bacteria; phylum Pseudomonadota; class Gammaproteobacteria; order Methylococcales; family Methylomonadaceae; genus Methylobacter_A. The sequence continues at coordinate 5,459 of CANNNN010000043.1, read as the reverse complement.
GATACAGACACCCGTTTGAACATCGCTCAGACTGGCATAAGTAGTCGCTGGCCCTACCTGATTAAGCCCGGGGCCTGCATTGTTAAAACAGGCGATAATAGCTGAAAATGCGCTGATAAAATCCATGCCGCTCAACAACAGCATGAAAACCAGAATGACGATGCTAATAAAATAGAGGAAAATAAAGCCGGTTACAGAGGCCACGATTTTACTGCTCACTACATTTTCACCGATTTTCATCGATCTAATCGCAAAAGGGTGGATAAACTTAAACAGCTCCAAGCGCGCCTGCTTCATCAGAATGATCGTACGTATCATCCGCACACCTCCACCGGTGGAACCGGAAGATGCCGAAATACAACTTAAAAACAACATCCACATCGGCACAAAAATAGGCCACTGATTAAAATCCTGGGTGGCAAAGCCGCAATCGGTAGCGATAGTGACCAAATTAAACGTTGCATGGCGTAACGCAGTAGGAAAATCCGGATAAGTACCGGCATCCCACAGCACTGCTGCTGCAAATAGGCAACTCCCCAGCATCAAAATGAGAAAAAATATCGCTTCCCTATCATCAACATAAGGATTGAATGAGCGCTTTCTAAGCGCCACAAAATGGGTGGAGAAATTGATCGCCGCCAGTAATTGAAAGATAGTTAACACTACCTCTATGGACAGCGAGTTAAAAAACCCAACGCTACTGTCATGATTTGAAAACCCACCCAGACTCATCGCAGAAAAAGCATGACAAATCGCATCAAACCAGTCCATGCCTGCGAAGCGCAAGGCGACAATACAGGCCAGCGTAATGCCGGCATAGACCAACCACAAAGCTTTCGCAGTTTGCGCTATGCGCGGCGGCAAATCGGATTCCTTAACCGTTCCCGGCGATTCCGCAATATACAACTGCATGCCGCCGATACCCAATACCGGCAAAATAGCCACCGCAAAAATAATGATGCCCATGCCGGCTATCCAGTTCAACTCATGCCGCCACAAATTAATCGACATCGGCAACTGGTCCAGACCGCTAAATATGGTCGCGCCAGTCGTGGTAAGTCCCGAAACAGTTTCAAAATAAGCGTCGATAAAACTTAAGGTCGGCTGATAAATCATCAGTGGCAAGGTGCAAAACACCGGCGTTATTGACCAGGTAATCGCAACCATCAAAAAACCAGCCTGCCTTGATAGCTTTTTAGGTACATGTTTCGTCGAAACAAACATCAACGCACCCAATAACAAGGTAATCATTGAACCCTGGGAAAAAGCGGTGGTCGCGCCGTCATCCGCTATAGCAGAGGTCAGCAAGCAAGTGGCCATTAAACCGCTGAACCCTATGGTGACTAGACCGAAAATATTGACGATAGTAAAGATAGGACTCATGGGGACAGGCTAAGGGCTAAAGGTGAGCGGCGAAGAATTCAAGACGCAAGGTTTTTCGCCTTACGCCTGCCTTTACTAAAGAGGCTGAAATTTCTTCTCAATATTTACAACCAGTTTTTTATCCATCACAAACATGACCACATGATCTCCCTCCTCAAACACCGTATCACAGTGTATGGAAATGACCTGTTTATTGCGTATCAACGCACCAAGAACTATACCCTCAGGAAAACTGATAGCATCCACTCTGCGTCCGACTACGGAATTAAGATCATTGCTTTGATGCGCAACCGCCTCGATAGCCTCTGCAGTTCCACCGCATAGAGAACTGACCTGCGCCACGTCACCACGGCGCACATGCTTTAAAATACTGCCCAGCGTTTCCTGATTGGGCAGCACCGCCACATCGATACCGGTTCCTGGTAATAATTTGCTGTACGTGACATGGTTAAGTAAACAGATAGCCTTGCGTGCGCCTAAGCTTTTCGCCAAGGAGGCTGAAACAATATTAACGCCGTCATTTTCGGTAATCGCACAAAATAAATCCGTACTCTCGATTGATTCGTCCAGCAACAACGCTTCATCGGAGCAATCTCCGAGCAGCACGACCGTATGCTCAAGATCGTTAGCTATCTTGTGAGCGCGGATGGAATCCTTTTCAATGATTTTTACCTGATGATTATGCTGCAAGGCTTGCGCTAAACGCTTGCCGACATGACCACCGCCAGCGATGATAATCCGTTTTAACGGCGCCTCTAATTTATCCAGTTCTTTCAATACGCATCGAACTTGTTCGCGAGGAGCCACAAAAAAAACTTCATCGCCAGTCTCGATAACTGCCTCGCCGTTCACCACCAGCGGAATTCCTTGTCGAAAGATGGCGACCACGCGAATTTTGCCGCCGACCAGCCGTTCTTTCAAGGTTTTAATTTCCTTACCCGTTAAGGACCCATCGGCCACCACCTTGACTGAAAAAAGCCGCACCAAGCCGTCGGCAAAATCAGAAATATGCTGAACACCAGGAAATTCGATTAAATTACGGATAGCCTCCATGACGATTTGTTCCGGACTGATCACAATATCCACAGGGATACCGTTCGGACCAAACAATTGAGGGTTTTTAAGATAATCGACGGCGCGTACCCGAGCTATCGTTTTCGGTCGACTGTACAGTGCATTGATAATCACACAGGCCAGCATATTGGTTTCATCGCTATCAGTAACCGCGATAATGATGTCCGCAGTCCGGGCGCCAGCCTGTTCGAGCACCTTTGGATGCGCCGCGTTTCCGGCAACTGTGGCAATATCGAAGCGCTCTTTTAAGGCGTCGAGCAACTCGGTCCTGAAGTCAACGACCACAATATCGTTCTCCTCGCTAGCCAAGGCACCCGCAACCGATGACCCGGTAACACCAGCCCCAAGAATAAGTATTTTCATTTATGCCCTGCGGATATTAAACAATCTTAAGCATTTAGAAAAATAGAACACCGATGACACTGATTTGGCGAATCTGCACTGAATAAAAGCGCATAACAAACTAGATCCTGTAACATGAAAACCAGCAGTTATCCGTCTAATCGGTGTCATCCGTGTTCTATTTGTAATTATAACTTAGCCAGCACTGCGGCTACTGTTTCGCCCATCGACGCCGGAGTCGGACAGATTGTGACCCCTAACTCTTTCAGCAAGGCTACTTTTTCGGCGGCACTTTCACCGGCAGATGAAATAATCGCTCCGGCATGGCCCATGCGTCGTCCTTCTGGAGCCGTTAATCCTGCGATATAAGCGATGACCGGTTTGGTCATGTGCGCTTTGGCAAAAATTCCGGCTTCAACTTCTTGCGGCCCGCCGATTTCGCCGATCATAAGTACTACCTTGGTTTCAGGGTCCGCTTCAAATTTTTCTAAGATATCACGATGCGAACTGCCGTTGATCGGATCGCCGCCAATGCCAACCGAGGTTGAAATGCCGATATTCAGACGCTTCATTTGGTCAGCGGCTTCATAGCCCAGCGTGCCTGAACGGCCAACGATGCCAACATTACCTTGTCTGTAGATATGCCCCGGCATAATGCCCAGCATCGCGCGCCCAGGGCTGATAGTGCCCGCACAATTTGGACCGGTCAGTATCATTCTTTGATCTACCGGAAAACGGCGCAGAAAGTTTTTAACCGTCATCATGTCCTGGGTCGGAATGCCGTCGGTAATTGCCACGCAATATTTAATGCCTGCATCGGCGGCTTCCATGATCGAATCGGCGGCAAACGCAGGGGGAACAAAGATGATGCTCGCTTCAGCCCCAACCTGATTGACGGCCTCCTTTACAGTATTAAAAACCGGCAAGCCCAAATGGCTTTGACCACCTTTGCCTGGCGTGATGCCGCCGACGACTTTGGATCCGTAGTTGATCATGTCCTGGGCGTGGAAGCTGCCGATCTTTCCGGTAAAGCCTTGAACAATTATGCGTGTTGTTTCATCAATTAATATTGCCATGTTATGCTCCCTGAGCCGCTTCTTTTGCAACCATTTCATTGCGCGCCTGCACCGCTTTTTCAGCCGCTTCGGCCAAGGTTTCAGCGGTAATAATTGGCAAGCCGCTGTCTGCGATGATCCTTCGACCTTCTTCGACATTAGTGCCTGACAACCTGACGATTAACGGTATTTGCATATCAATTTTCCTGACAGCTTCGACAACACCTTCAGCGATCCAGTCGCAACGATTGATGCCGGCAAAAATATTAACCAGCATAGCTTTTACGCCCTTGTCGGCCAGCACTAAACGAAAGGCTTTTTCTGTGCGTTCAGCCGAGGCGCCGCCGCCTACGTCAAGGAAGTTAGCAGGCTCGCCGCCGGCCAGTTTAATCATATCCATGGTCGCCATCGCCAAACCAGCACCGTTAATCATGCAGCCGATATCCCCATCCAGGCCTACATAACTTAAGCCGCGATCAGCAGCCGCCATTTCGCGAGGATCTTCCTGAGTTTTATCGCGTAGCTCGGAAATTTTCTGCTGCCGAAACAAGGCATTGTCATCAAACCCCATCTTGGCATCCAGGGCGATTAATTCGCCGCTACGTGTCACCACCAGCGGATTGATTTCCAGCATGCTGGCATCAAGTTCACGCAAAGCCCGGTAACAACCCCGAATGGTTTTAACCGCATGACTTAACAGTTCAGGAGCCAGCCCCATTGCAAAAGCCATTTCACGCGCCTGATAGTCTTGCAGACCCACGGCAGGTTCGATATAAATCTTGGTAATCGCCTCGGGATTATTTTCTGCCAGCTCTTCAATTTCCATGCCGCCTTGCGCAGAGCCGACCATTACAATGCGTTCTGAACTGCGGTCAACCAGAAAGCAGAAATATAATTCTTTGACGATGTCCGTTCCGGCTTCGACATACAATCTACCGCATACCTTACCAGCCGGGCCGGTTTGATGCGTAATCAGTCTTTTACCCAACAAGCCTTCTGCTGCTGCTTCAACCTCATCGTGAGTCTTGCACAGCTTAATACCGCCGGCTTTCCCACGCGCACCGGAATGAATCTGTGCTTTTACCGCCCAAATATGCCCGCCAATATCTCGAGCGCGCTGCACGGCTTCTTCGGGGCTATAGGCCATACCGCCTTCAGCTATTTTAACGCCATAACCGCCTAAGATTTCTTTCGCCTGATACTCATGAATATCCAAAGCATTTCCTTTATAGATTTCTGTTGTTATATGGAACACAGATGCCAAAAATAGGCACCTAAACGCGACACGGATTCGACAGATTTATACTGAATAACCTTCTTTTTAATGTTTTCATGCCCCAAAACCTTAAAGGGCATAGCCACGAAAGAGCTTATCAGCGAAAAATAAAATCCGTTTTTAGCCGACTAATCCTCGCTCTATTTGTTTTTTGCTGCGATAGCTTCCGCGGCTCTGACCACGTTATTGGCCATTTTTTCGGAGGCCGCATCAATCAATCGGCCATCAAGCGCTGCAGCGCCTTTGCCTTGCGCAGCTGCTTCTTTTAAAGCGACCAAAATGCGTTTCGCCTTGTCAACTTCAGCCGCAGGTGGGGTAAATATTTCATT
>CANNNN010000042.1 GCA_947506075.1 Methylococcaceae bacterium | reverse complement strand
TTCAGCAGTTTCTTGACAATAGACTGCCCTTCGCTATTTTCTAGTTCAGCGGTTGTCTGGTCGATGGCATTTATCTCAGCCTGTAAGTCTTGGATGTTCACGGGGCGTGAAGAGTCTATTTTTTAAACGAGTCTGTCAAGATATTTTGACGGTATTTGTCTTTGACATGGTTTTTAAAGTAGATACAACTCAACCTTGTTCTGTTCCAACATTTGCGCCAGTTCATGTTGCCATAACGGAATCGTCATGAAAGTTTTGATCGGTTGATTTGGCTCATCGGATTTGATAACACCAGTAATAAACCGTTCAGTCACTACGGCCTTATCAATTTTCGCCTCTTTTACCAGCTTAATAAACTGGCTGTAAGGGATTTCGCCACGTTGGACTTCTTGGACATTATTGCTGAAAATCAGCGCTACAATTAATAACAGCACAAAGATAATGACATTTCTTTTTCTAGAGCTGATATCTTTTTTATCCTGCGGTTTATTCAGTTCGAGCTCAGGCTCTTGTTTGGATAAAGAACTAAAACCGTTCATTACCATTTTTTTCAGATACATAAAAACATTACTCAATAATGTAAGCATGGTCTTTATAAAACTGTTTTCTGAATTAGCCATGCTGAGCATTCCTTGTTTTGGTTCTTCGGGAGTGGAAGAGCTCTACCGACTGATCAACTATTGACATAATCTCTTCACAACAAATAATATTTTTATTGCTCCTCAAAATATAATCTGCCAGCTTGGTGATTGCTGTCCAATTAGCAGCATTATTTACAAAGTCAAAGGCAACGGTAAACAACTCATCCAATTTTTCATCCCTTTGTTGTTTATCGACCGATAAACTTTGCAAATATTCATTAACCAAGGCAAGGTCATAACTGCCGCCATAGTTTTTTAAAGCTTTCACATTGACTAATTGCTGATTGAATAATTCAGCATCGGTATCAGCGACATGTTTAGCTTCCGCCAATGGCCCGATCAGCAAATTAATAATGTCTGCCTCAAAGGCCAGCATATATTCCTTTGCCAATTCCATCTTTTTAAGAGGAGGAGGTAACATTTCTATTAACCGACCTCCTTCAACGTGTGCAATACAATCGTCATGACTAGTTTGATGGGCCAGGGCGTCAGCTGCAGTCACGTCATTTATATCTTTAAAAATAATTTTAAAAAAAATTGGGGGCAAGTGTTTGGCTTTGTTATTTAAATGAATGCCTGCAGCATGACCTGCCTCATGAAAGGCAACACGTTGTTTGTGGCCTATTACTCTATCCTGGCAGGGAGACTCCGTTATCTTGTTTCGTTTCATAATATGACGCCTTTATTAAGTTATTAAGATATTAAATACAGTGATCTAAAATCACTCAACGTCGTGGAACCAGTAGAAGTATTGATTTTTAATTTCCGCTTCAGCTTCAAGCCAATCTTCCAGCTCATGTCCTACTGTAAACCCTCTTTTTTCGGCTTTACAGTACGCCCGTTCTGCAACCAGTTTATGAAATCTATCTTTTTCAAAAAACTCCTTTTTATTTGGCTTATGCACTGCATTAAAACTGTCCACAACATCGCTCCTAATACATTTCAAATAACACACATCATGTTTTTTATTTTATGTACAAAAATAGAGCGAAACAATTCGTATAAGCACTTAATTATTCTAGCATTAAAGGTTAGGTGTAATTAATATGTATAAACACTTAGCTGTTCAAAAGAACAATACGGATACACTCAAGATTGATAAATAATTGGACGATTGACTTGAATCGAGATGTTGTTGAAGAGCTACTGTTTGTAACGGATTATGGGGTACGACAATATCAGTGAGTGAAGGGGAAGCTCATTCTCCCTGAGGACATGACTATCTAAACAAGTAACCCTAAATAGCGTTAAAATGGATCACGAACTACCGGTTTGTTGGCTAGGATAGCTACGCGATGTTCTGGTTTTACTTGATTTTGCTGGATTTCAATTATTGAATGATTTATTGTTCATTAGCAACTGTAAGTTTTTGGCCGTCAAGCCATTACAGATTACAATGTTTGAACCTTCACCTACACAGCGTAATTTATGAAAGCCAGCCCACACATCATAATCAGCATCGCCTTCATTGCACTGACGGCCTGTTCAACCCAGACGATTAGACCTGACACAAATTCCCTATCGACACCTGCCAAACTGCCTGCTTTAATAGAAGATACAGCTCAGAATTCAGGTCAAAATCCACCACTGACCATAAGCAAAGGTAACAAAACATTAAACCTAGTCAGAATCATGGATGGCGGAGCCTGTAAAAATGACTTTCAAGGAGCCAAAGGCGCATTTCTTATCTACGCAGACTCTACCGATATAGATCGTATTAAGCGTGAACAGGGCGCCAAAGTCTTCAGTGATTTTGAAAAAAGAATTCAAGCCTTTTCTATAGCAGCGTTACAGGAAGCCATAGATGCAACCAATCTTGCCGAAAATCCCTTTGCCCTGGGCGTCGATGAAACACAAGAGAAGCTGACCAAGCAGTTGTCTAATAATTTCCGTAACAACGTAGTGAATGCCGTTACCTTGTTTGAAAAAGCAACCGGCTTGACTATCGATGTTATTCCATTTGCCCAATCCTTTATTTTTTACCAACAAGGCTGCGCAGCGACACAGTTGGAGCCAGAAATTTAGCTTCAAAATTCACCTTAATCAAACCCAACAACAGGTAAATCATTATGGACTGGAGAGAACGCACACACGAAGACACTTATTCCGATGCAGAGGTCGAGCAGCGATTAAACGAAGAATTGCCACACTGGTATCTGGAAAATGGCTGGATTCGCCGTAAATACAAAACCAGCGGCTGGAAAGGAACATTGATGGTCGTTAATACGGTAGGACATTTGGCTGAGGCGGCATTCCATCATCCGGACCTGAGCATTTCTTATGCCTTTGTGATTGTTAAACTGATGAATCATGCGGCTAAAGGCATAACCAACAAAGATTTCGAATTGGCTGCTAAAATCGAAGAGGTGGTCATGTGGCAGCCTAGCAAAGAAGGCGGCGCCTTACCCGGCACACCGGATGATCCAAGGTTTAAATACATTAAATACGATTAGACTTCAACTGCCGTCGGGCATGGTAAAACAATATCCACGAAAATCAAGAAAATTCCCAAGCTCCAACTTGGGAATGCGGCCATAGAAGCTCCAGCTTGCTGTCAGTTTCGCGAAGCTAGAGCTTTGCCTACCCGTAGCTTTTCATGGAAAAATCGCTATTTTCATATTTAACCGTTAGCGCTATTCCATTATTTTCAGCTTTAACAGGTGTACCCGCCTGCTATCCGCTCTGATGACTTCAAATTTCATTTTATCGACAATATAACGCTCGCCTTTTTTGGGCATATGTTCGAGTTGACTGACAATAAATCCGCCGATCGTATCGTATTCATCAGTTGCCAGATGCGTGGAAAAGTATTCGTTGAACTGGTCCATAGGCGTCAACGCTTTAATCATATATTCGTTTGCGCTGCGTTGAAAAATATAACCCTCGTCTTCATGGTCGTCATGTTCGTCTTCAATTTCGCCAACGATCTGCTCTAACACATCTTCGATGGTGACCAGACCAGCTGACTGACCGTATTCATCGACGACTATGGCCATGTGATTACCATTGGTGCGCAGCTCTTTTAGCAATACATTCAATCGCTTACTCTCCGGAACCACGCAGGAGTTCCGCATTATTTGATGCACCTTCAGTGCTTTGTCTTCTGAAATTCTGGCCAGCAAATCTTTGGCTAACAACACGCCGACTACCTTGCTACGATCACAGTCAATAACCGGATAACGTGAGTGCCCAAATTCCGTAACCAGCGGCAGTATGGTCTCCAACTCGGCATCTTTAGGCACAACAACCATTTGAATACGGGGAATCATAATATCCCTGACCCGCATTTGAGAAACCTGTAAAACACCTTCTATCATCGCCAAGGCATCCGTGTCCAATAAGTGTTTTTCCCTGGCTTCTCTTAATATTTCAAGTAGATCGTCTAAGTCTTGCGGCTCCCCAGTCAGTAAATGGGTGATCTTATCAACCCAGCCTCGCTGTGGGGAGTTTCTACTTGGGGGTTGTTCATCACTCATTTAACTGGCCTTCCGTATAGGGATTATTGATGTGTAATTGCTGCAAAATGGCTATTTCTTTGCTTTCCATAAGCTCGGCGTCATCGTCATGGATATGATCATAACCCAACAAATGTAATACGCCATGGATGATAATATGTGCCCAGTGATCGGCTAATAACTTGCCTTGTTCAAATGCTTCTTTCTCCAGCACCGGCGCACAGATCACTAAATCGCCCAGCAGATTCAGCTCAATGCCTTCAGGCACCTCAACCGGAAAGCTCAGAATATTGGTCGGGCCGGGTTTGTGGCGATATTGTTGATTGAGTTCTGCACTTTCTAATTCATCGACTATACGCACCACAATCTCGGTATCCTGCTCAACATCGGCCAGCGCCGCATTGACCCAAAGCTGGATATGATGCTGACCGGGCTGACCCTCTGATTCCAAAACACGCTGGATTTCTATATCGTTCATTATTAAACCTTGCTGGCCTTTTCATAGGCTTCATAAGCAAAAACAATACGTTGAACCAACGGATGCCGGACCACATCCCGCGCATCAAAAAAAGTAAAACTGATGCCTTCAACCGTCTTTAACACCTCAAGTACATGTCGCAGACCGGACATCTTTTCCGACGGTAGATCGGTCTGTGTCACATCGCCGGTCACCACCGCCGTCGAGCCAAAGCCCAGTCGAGTCAGAAACATTTTGATCTGTTCGATCGTGGTATTTTGCGCCTCATCCAGGATAATAAAAGCATCATTCAGCGTTCTGCCGCGCATGAAAGCCAACGGTGCAACTTCGATAATGCCTTTATCTATCATTTTCTCTACCCGTTCAAAGCCAAGCATATCGTATAGCGCGTCATACAAAGGCCGCAAATAGGGATCGACTTTTTGCGCCATATCGCCCGGCAAAAAACCCAGTTTTTCGCCGGCTTCGACCGCAGGACGTACCAGAATAATCTTTCTGACCTTTTCGCTTTGCAAGGCTTCAATCGCACAGGCGACCGCAAGATAGGTTTTGCCTGTTCCGGCAGGTCCCACGCCAAAATTGATATCATGGGTCATGATTTTCCGCAGATAGTCCTGCTGGTTAACCCCCCTGCCCCGTATCATACCGCATTTGGTCTTGATACTGACGTGTTGCACAGACGAAGTAAGCGGCACATCCAGCAATGCTTCGATAGAGGCATCCTGCATCGCCAAATGGATCAGTTCAGCACTCAATTGTTCGGTCTCGGTGCTAGCAAATAATTTCTGCATGACTGCGCAAGCTGCCTTGACCGAACTTTCTATACCGGTCACCTTGAACTGATTGCCGCGAGCAGCTATCTCGACCTGGAGCCGCGATTCAATCTGTCGCAAATGCTCATCGAACTGGCCGCAAAAATTGGATAACCGGCCGTTGTCGGCAGGTGCCAGGGAAATTTCTTGTGAAATCATAGTAACTGTGAGTAGGCAGGTTTTATCAAAAAGCAGCAACGGACATATCAACCATTCGTCCGCGTAACGAATTGGGCAATGCCTCGGCAATCAATACATCGACAAACTGTCCGGACAAGCGGGGATGACCGATAAAATTAACCACCCGGTTATTCTCTGTTCTGCCCTGCATTTGCAATGGATTCTTTTTGGACTGACCTTCAACCAAAACCGTTTGCACGGAGCCTATCATGCTTTCTGAAATGGCCATGGTCATTTCATTAATATGCTGTTGAAACCGCTCCAAGCGTTGTTTTTTAACGTCGGCTGGCACGTCATCCGGTAAATCGGCGGCCGGCGTTCCAGGGCGCTGACTATAAATAAAACTGAATGATAAATCGAAACCGATTTCCTCGATAAATGCCATCGTTTCTTCAAACTCGGCATCGGTTTCACCGGGAAAGCCGATGATGAAATCAGAAGACAAATAAATATTCGGTCTGACTGCACGCAATTTGCGGATAATTTCAATGTAATCAGCCCGGGTATGTCCGCGCTTCATCATCTTTAAAATATGATCGCTGCCGCTTTGTACGGGTAAATGCAGATGGTCAACCAATTGTGGAATTTCGGCAAAGGCCTCAATCAGAGCATCGGTAAATTCGATAGGATGTGAGGTCGTAAAACGAATGCGATCTATACCGTCCACCGCAGCCACATAATGCAGCAATAAAGAAAAATCGGCGATGTCGCCATCCTCCATAGCGCCGCGATAGGCATTGACGTTCTGCCCCAACAGATTAATTTCCCGAACGCCTTGTTTAGCCAGGGCGGTAATTTCGGCAATCACATCATCCAGCGGTCGGCTAATTTCTTCACCACGAGTATATGGCACGACGCAAAACGTACAATACTTACTACAGCCTTCCATGACCGAAACGAAGGCCTTTGGGCCTTCCGCTCGGGGTTCGGGTAATGCATCAAATTTTTCGATTTCTGGAAAAGATACATCTATAACGGGTTTTTGTAGCCTACGCGCCTGATCCAGCAGCTGAGGCAATCGGTGCAGGGTTTGCGGCCCAAACACGATATCCACAAACGGCGCCCGCTTTTGGATGGCTGTACCTTCCTGACTGGCAACGCAACCGCCAACGCCAATAATCACGTCGGGACGTTTGTCTTTAATCTTGCGCCACTTACCCAGCGCCGAAAACACTTTTTCCTGGGCTTTTTCACGTATCGAGCAGGTGTTCAGCAACAAAACATCGGCTAGTTTTGGATCATCTATCAATTCAAAGCCGTGTGAGGCATGGAGCACATCCCGCATTTTATCGGAATCGTACTCGTTCATTTGGCAACCGTTGGTTTGAATATAAAGTTTTTGTGTCATATTTTTAATCGTTAAATCATCCGAAAATCAGTGGGGTACATCCCTTACTTTACTTGGAACAGCGGCATTTACCCGCCTTATAGTCATAAAAAAAGCTCGGGCCTATAGACCCGAGCTCAATGAATGGTACATATTATAACCCGAAGACGATTTAAATATTAAAACTCTTCCCAATCTCCACTACTCACCGCCTGTATTTTTGGTTTCGTACCAGCCGGTCGTGTGCTGAGCGCAGCCGGTCTGGTTACCGCCTGCGTTGAAGTTGAACGTTGTATATCGGTTGATTTACTATCAACGGTAAATCGGCCTACGGTAACCGACAAGTTTTGCGCCTGCTCTTCCAAGGATTCGGCCGCAGCGGCCGCCTGTTCTACCAGAGCCGCGTTTTGCTGAGTCACTTCATCCATTTGTCCAATCGCCTGATTGACCTGTTCGATACCCGACGTTTGTTCAACCGAAGCGTTCCTGATCTCGGACATAATCAGAGTCACGCCACGTATCGCGCTGACAATTTCCTCCATGGTTTTTCCTGCTTGGGCAACCAATTTTGTGCCGTCCTCAACCTTTTCCACCGAATCGCCAATCAGGCTTTTTATTTCTCCGGCGGCAGCCGTGGCGCGTTGTGCAAGATTGCGCACCTCTCCGGCCACCACCGCAAAGCCCCTGCCTTGCTCACCGGCGCGGGCCGCCTCCACAGCGGCATTCAGCGCAAGAATATTGGTCTGAAAAGCGATACCATCAATCACCGAGATAATATCGACAATCTTACGTGAAGATTCATTAATACCTTCCATCGTCGTTACCACATGACCGACCACCGTGACCCCCTTGCCTGCAATATCCGTCGCGCCGACCGCAAGCTGATTCGCTTGCTGAGCACTTTTGGCATTCAACTGCACGGTGGAAGTCAGTTCGCCCATGCTGGCCGCCGTTTGTTGCAAACTGGCCGCCTGCTCTTCGGTGCGATGCGACAGGTCATTATTACCCGCCGCAATTTCTTTGGCGGCAGAGTTGATATGGGTGGTCGAATCCTTGATTTCTCCTACCAGACTTCTAAGGTTTTCGACTGTGCCATTCATGCCGGAAATCACCTTGCCAAAAGTACCTGGATAATCCTTGTTGATTGTTTGGGTCAGGTCGCCTTCGGACAAGGCATGCGCAATCATAGCGATGTCATCCAGGCTACCCAACGCAGCTAGCGAAAGATTGATATCGTCCTTCAATTTACTAAGATCGCCTCGCCCTTCAGCTTGAACACGCTGACTAATGTCGCCGTGAGCAACGCCGCCCATAACCTTGCCTATATCCCCCAACATGGCTTGTAAGGCTTGCATGGCCTGCATGGCTCTATCCACAGTAAGCTGGTATTCTCCTTTAAGTTCAACATCGACTCTTTTACTAAAGTCGCCAGCCGCCATCGCTACCATAAGATCTGATACCGTCATGGTAACGGTAGAGAGCGTTTGCGTGACCGTATTAAGCTCCACCAAAGCCCTAGAAAATCCCCCATGCAAGCCTTGCGGGTAACTTTTACGCGTAAACAAGCCATACCCCAGATAGCCCATCGAAAAGCGCATATCTATCTGCGCAGTTTCCACCTGATCCATCAAATCATTTAGCCCCCAGGCTAGTTGCTGTAAATCTCGCTCTTTGCCACCGATATGCGTAACTCTTGACGAGACAACACCTTGTCGCCACTCACTACTTATGTTTACCAGCTTATGAAGCAGCAGTTGATCTGCTGATCCAGCGGTTCTCCACCAGATGCCGGATAATACGGCAGAAAATGTCAACAACGACGGTGCGATTATCCGTTCGATTCCTCCGTCTTCACTCAGGACAAGCGTCCACAGATAAGCCAGCGTAGCGCCCCATAAAATTGCTACAGCGGCTGTTGCAAGTTGTTCATTATTCTTAAAGCGACTGCAATACAGTGATAAGCTCATCGTAACTCACTCCCTTGTCATTTAATACACTAGCCAATATTTCACCAGAGGCCGCCATAGCATCTTTCGCTCCCGCATTTCGTTCGGCGTCCAGCATTGCACGATACACATCTGCCACAATAGGAATGGCTTTAGGATTTGGCTTGCGGCGCACCGAGGTATAACCGGATACTTGTTTATCCTTGCCTCTCATCGGTGCAACCTGGGCAAACACCCAGTAAAAGCCTCCATCTTTCGACATGTTTTTAACAAACGCAAAGATCTCTTTGTTTTCCGCCAAACAATCCCACAGCAACTTAAACACGGCTCTCGGCATATCAGGATGGCGAATGATATTATGCTGACTACCCAAAAGCTCCTCTTCGCTATAGCCCGAAAACTCTATAAAAATCTCGTTGCCGTAGATGATCCGACCCGTCGTATCGGTTTTTGAAACGATGAAATCATCTTCCCGCATCACCCGTTCCTGACTAGTCGGGACTATATCTTTTCTCTTCATTATTGTTCCTCGGCTCCCAAATTTGGTGCTTTTATGCTACAGCACGATGTAGTCATTAATTATTGTCTATTAGTACAATTTCGGCTTTTAAGCGATGCTGACCGGTCTAATGAATATCAATAGTCAGGCATGTAATCATATACTTACTCGCGCCACTTAACTATATCCGCACATAAAAAACTTGCTAATTGTACGGATAATTAATCTGTAGGCACTAGAAACTCATGATCTGCTCAACTCAATCTGTTGTTACCCGGCATTACGGCTGGCATACGCTAAAATAGACTGATTTTTACCAGAACGCCAAATTTTGGATGATCCAGATAATAGACCTCATTTAATTTAACAGGCCGTTTTTCAGTTAATCGATAGACGGCTTCTCCCGGATTAGCAGCAAGCTCCAAATCAACCATCATCTGCAAACTCGGATCCTGTTGCAATTGAAGATAGCCATTCAGCCTGCCATCGCTGCTTTGAACATGGACAGGAACATTCAAGTCTGATTGTACCCACGCAACACGCAAGACAGGTTGGTAAGTCGAATCATTTAATATTGCTGCATAACCTTCATCCAAGGTTGTAGCCTCCGTTTTTTTATAAGTCGACAATTCAGTCAATCCGGTCGGCCAGATTATCTGGCTGGACATCTGCTCAAATGCTTCGGTAGTGGGCATAGCTTGTGAAAATACGATCAACTCTATCTGATAAGCGCCACCTTCAGCCCAAACAAAACTACAAAAAAAACCCAGCATTAGTGCCAGACTGCAGGTCATTATTTTAATCATCGGATTTGTTCCTATTATCCTGGAAAACTTAGTCAAGCCACGAACGAACACTTATTGACTCATAATATCAATAAGTTACAATAATTATTCTATCCACTGAAATGCTAGTGGCGATTTAGCCAGTCGCCTACGCCCTGCCCAGCGCAGCTGCCGGTGGCAAAGCAGGCGCTGAGTAGATACCCTCCAGTTGGCGCCTCCCAATCGACCATTTCGCCAGCAACAAAAACGCCGGGTAGAGCCGTAAGCATCAGGTTCTGATCGAGGCAGTTAAAGCTCACGCCACCTGCGGTGCTGATCGCTTCGGCGAGAGGGCGGGTTGCGTGTACGGTGATAGGCAAAGCCTTGATCGTTGCCGATAACGTTGCCGGATCGGAAAACTGCTCCTTCCCGAGCACCTCTCGTAGCAAGGCCACCTTGACTCCCGTCAGGCCAACGCGGCTTTGCAAATGACTGGATAACGACCGCGATCCGCGTGGATGACTGACCTCGGCCAGCACTCTCTCCTCATCGCGTCCGGGAGTTAAATCAAGCGTGAAGGAGGCACTGCAGTGGACATTCAAGTACTCACGCAGCCGTTGCGAAAAAGCGTAAATCAGACTGCCTTCAACACCCTGCGCACTGATCACCATTTCGCCTTGCCGCTGCTCAGTGCAACCCTGCACATCGGTAAATGTCAATGCTATCGATTTGAGCGGCGTACCGGCAAATTTATCACGCAAATGCGCACTCCACGCTACCTCGAAGCCACAATTTGCACTTTGCAAGGGAGCTATCTCTATACCCCGCGTCTGTAGCCACGGCACCCAGGCACCATCCGATCCCAGTTTAGGCCAACTGGCACCGCCCAGCGCGAGTATCGTCGCCTGCGGCCTAAGCGAAATTTCGCCGCCCGGAGTGGCTAGTCTCAAAGCACCATTTGCATCCCAACCCAACCAGCGGTGACGCACATGCAGGCGCACACCGGCGCTACGAAGACGATGCAGCCAAGCCCGTAACAACGGCGCTGCTTTCATCTCCTTGGGAAATACGCGGCCCGAACTGCCGATAAAGGTATCGATACCCAGTTCGTGCACCCAGGAGCATAGTGTACTCGGCGGCAGTCGGTCGAGTATTGCCTGAAGTTGAGGCTGCCGATCGCCATAACGGGTACAGAAACTAGTGTAGGCTTCGCTGTGGGTAATATTCAAACCACCGATACCGGCTAACAAAAACTTGCGGCCTAGCGATGGCATCGCATCGTAAACATCGACTTGCACGCCCGCAAGGCTCAGTACTTCAGCGGCCATCAGCCCAGCCGGACCTCCGCCAATAATGGCAACTTGCGGCTCAGTATAATCAGACATAGAGATGGACCAATAAAGGTTGAAAGCCGTTATCTTAACCTAAATAATGCAGGACGAAGCGATCAGTGTGTCCGATGTTTTTTTAGTAGAGGCTCTGTATAACCAATGGTGTCGTTATACAATAACATCCAGTAACTTAAGCCATAAAATCAAATCCACCCTCAGATGAATCCTGTTAAGGCCAATATTTTTAAAAACATACCCGAGCAATTACCTGAAGAACGCTTTGAATGTCTCTTCAATCGTGAAAATATCAAGCTTGAACGCATCATATCCAAAGGTCATAGCACAACGGCAGGACACTGGTATGATCAGGATGACGATGAATGGGTCATGCTGTTACAGGGACAGGCGATTCTCCGTTACGAACAAGATAATCAAACTTTTCATTTACATGCCGGCGATTACCTGCTGATTCCCGCACATGTTAGACACCGGGTCGAATGGACTGAGCCCGACACCAACACGATCTGGCTGGCCGCGCATTTGTATTGATTCTAAAAAATCTTAAACAAATAAGGCGTGTACGCCCTACCTGACTATAAATTCCTTCCATTTACTAGCGCGCTTTTAATTTCCGCTAGCACTTTTGCCAAAAGCTCCGGTTGACCTGTTTGGAAACTTGCCGCATCGGTTTCTCTGCGCAACCAGGTAAACTGACGCTTAGCCAGTTGCCGGGTCGCAATAATGGCTTTTTCGGTCATGACTTCAAGATCATCTTCGCCTTGCAGATAGGACCAGAC
>CANNNN010000041.1 GCA_947506075.1 Methylococcaceae bacterium | reverse complement strand
AGAAAGCCGTGGGGGCTTACCCAAAGGGACTCCTGTCCCTTTGGGTAAGCCCGGCATCCCTGCCGCGCCCCTAGCGGGCCTATCCTGTTAAAAGCTTCGGTGCTCGGCGCGGTAAACGGGATGATGAGTTTCTACTGCGTAACATCGGTTACTCATTAGGATTAAAGTGTAAGCTAAGACTTACATTATGCAAATTTAAGCAGATTGTAATATTTTTTTGTGACGCTAGGGTCGTAAAAAGTAAAGGCGTTAGGATAGATGCTTTGCTGGGTGGCTTTTTTCAATTCACCCGTGCTGTTATAGATAGGATAATGTTATGCATCATGACTTCTGCCTGATGCAGATAACTGATCCCGAACAGGTTCAGGTGGTTGAGTATATGGTATAAATTATAGAGCGGTTTTCTGTTTGCATAGCCAGGATCTAAAGGATATGCGGCTTGATAAGCTTGATAGAATGCCGGGCTGAAACCGCCGAATAGCTCGGTCATCGCCAGGTCGGTTTCGCGGTCGCCAAAATAACAGGCAGGGTCATAAATGACTGGATTTCCCTGTTCATCGGCCGCAACATTGCCGCGCCATAAATCGCCATGCACCAACGACGGTTGCGGCTGGTAGCCGTCAAATAAGGGCTGTATTGCGGCACAGAGTTTTTCACCCAGTATCTGCAAGCGACCGTCATAACCGTTGTTCGCCGCCAGTGTTAATTGCTGTCCCAGGCGTTGCTGTTGCCAAAAGGTAATCCAGTCTTGGTATCGGCCGTTGACTTGGCTGCTACTGCCAATGGTGTTATCAGTATGCCAACCAAAAAACGGCTGTTTATGCCGATGCAGTTGGGCCAGTTGTTGTCCCAGCAACATTTCGGAGTGTGTGTTTAGTTGACTTAAGGCTATATACTCAAGTACTAAAAAAGCTTGGTCGTTCGTTTTGCCGCAAACAATAACCTTGGGCACACGTATGGCCTCAGATTGAGCCAGAGCTAGCAAGCCTAAAGCTTCGGCCTCAAACATCGGGAGTCGATCCGGATGGTTCAGCTTGATAAAAAAACTTTTATTTTCCGCCTGTAAACGATAAGCCTTATTAATGTCGCCGCCTGTCAGCGGCTGGGATTTGAGTAAGTTAAACGGCTGAGCGGTTGCCGACTCGATATGCCGAATAACGGTCTGCCAATCCATCAATACAGCTTGCCGAATAAATCCAGATGAGTCAGATACAGCCGCATGTCCAGTTCGAACTGGTGATAAGCAGGTTCCATATGCTGACAAAGCTGGTAAAAAGCTTTGTTATGCTCCTTTTCCTTTAAATGCGCCAGTTCATGCACGACGATCATTCTCAAAAAAGCCATCGGCACAGTCTTAAATAATGAGGCTACCCGGATTTCATTTTTTGCCTTGTGTTTACCACCTTGGACTCTGGAGATAAACGTATGCAAACCCAAGGCTTGATGAAGGTCTTTAATCTTGTCGTCATAAATCACCTTGCTAAGCGGTTGAGACTGTTTCAACAAGGCATTTTTAAGCTCGACGGTATAGGTATAAAGCGCCTTGTCGGTTCTGATCGTATGAACTAGCGGATATTTTTTTAATAAGGTCTCGCCCAGTTTATCGTCGCTGATAAGTTGGCGTACCTGGCTGGTTACGTTGTCAGAATAACCGAGTAAATATTTCAATTCAGACATGGCTTATTGTTTCACCGAGTTCAAGATTTGTTCTAAGGGAGCCAGAGAGATCAGCGCCCGGTAAAGAATGGTTTTATCTTCCATCAGGCCATAACATTCATAGTTATAGGGTGAGTCTATGGCATGGCCTATGCCTTCATGTTTGGCTTCCGGGGGTATCTGCTTGATCAGTATATACAGTGCATCACCGGATTTTAGTTGGGCAAGGGTGATGCGGTCGATGCTGATTTTATGGGACATATAAACCAGCGGATTGCGTTCAAAATCATGCTTTTCTATGACGGCCTTTTCCAGCAAGGCGCTGGATATCAGGCTGCACGGGAATATTTCAGGATAAACCGCTTTATTTTGAAACGGATCAAAAAAAGCATCCTGATCTACCAGAGAACCGCACAAAAAGTTTTTTGCATTGCTGATGCTGATAAATTTTCGTTTCAGAAAAAAATGACTGCCGCTGATAAAAGACCTATCTGGGTGTTGATTCAGGGCGCCAAACTGCGGAATATCCGGATTGGTCAGAAACAATGCAAACTTGGATTCTTTTTTGTAACCCAGTAAGGCTAATGCGCCACCCGACTTAACTGCAATCCTGTTGCTGAGTATGGTCTCGGGCTCTTCATTAAATTGCGAGGTTTTAATTTCAATCGATACTTCTTGTCCGGGTTTGACGGCATTAACAAAAGAAAACTGGTAGTTACTATAATGCAGGTTTTGATCATGAATCAGCGCGTGTTCGTTATGTGACTGGCGGTGAAGAAAAACTTTATGTTCGATCAGGGATTCCACTTGAAAGCCGAGAGCAATCGGGCCTTTAAACGGATTGTGATTGATGCGCAGCCATCTATTTCTATCGTGAAATAAATTGAAATCATCGGTTGCATTGCGCGCAACATCAATGTGTATTTGATGGAAAATATCTGAACTTTTTGAGGTATCCATATTGCCTTGATGATAGATTTCTTGACTGGGCTAGCTTACATCTGAAATGACAACGCTTAGGATTGCCAATAGATTAACGTGGAAAATATTTTTACACGAAAAACACGATATTTTTCAAAATGGATATCGAGCTGTAACTGATTATTCAAAGGGTGAATAGCAAAGCTAGTACAAGATTTTGATTTTTTTCATGTCTTTAGTTATTTTCGCTGGATCCCAAGCTCAAGCTTGGAACCAGCCTAATCTGTCTATAGGTAAGAGCAGCTATGATTTCGTGTCTTTCGTTCTTTTCGTGAAAAATATGTTATTTCAGGATCTTGGTGAACATTTTCTCATAGTCATCCTTTGACAATACGCCGCTGACCCCAGTGCGCTGGTGAGTTTTATCGAAAAAATAGGTTCTGGGCAGCTCGCCATACCATTTAGGGTCAATTTCAAATTGAAGTTTTTGGGTGTTGTCCTCGGCATAAACCCAGCTTTCAAGTTCGGACAATTGATTTTTCTCCAGGATTTGCTTAATTTGCTCGGTTGCGGATAAGTCATCCGCTGCCAGCATGATCATTTTTAGCTCAGGTCTGCTTTTATGAATACTGCTTAATAACGCCATGTCCTTCAGACAGGACGGGCAGTTGACTGACCAAATGATCAGCATGAAGGGCTGGTTGGGATTGCTGACTAAGAGCTGCTGATAGCTCCCTGAGGTGAATGAACTTGACTCTGCCTGGGCGGGAGAATTTAAGAGGGCCAATAGAAGGAATAAAAGGCTGGAACAAAGTTTTTTTAGAGGCATGATTATTTTATTTATAGAGTTGCGCTAGTTGCCAAGCTTCAGCTTGGGAATTCGGTTTTGGACAGGTCAGTATTTCGTCTTACGAAGCAGGATCTTCGACTTTTGGGTTCCCAAGCTGAAGCTTGGAAGCTAGCGCAAACCGAGTGATTCATTTAACGGGAATCAGGCGGTAACCTTCGTTTTTGCTATTCCAGGAGACGAAAATGATTTTGTCATAGGTACTTCTCTCAAAAGGAATGCAAATTGAGCATTTGTCGCGTGAGTTTGTTTTCATGAGACACCACCATGATTTTAGTTGTAACCGCTAAATGCGGTATCTAACAAAATCAATCACATGTCAAATTTAACTAGCCCCCATAATCCGGTACAATCAGGAATTTTTTTTGATTGAATCATGACTAGCCTTATATTTTTTAAGTCGGGTGTTTATATTGCAGGAATCTTAAACGGAATAGTTTTAAAGCAATATAAGAAGGCAGCAATGGTTTACCCATAAAGTGCAGCATTCTACTATAACAACAAAGATTCTGGCAAAGTCCATTAGACTGAGTCTAACAGGCTGAAAATTTCAGTTTATTAACTTCAGCGGATATTCATAATATGTGGTACAAATACCTATCCTGCTATGACGGCGGGGAACAAAGCGGTTCACTGCAGCTCTTGATCTGGACGATCATTTAGATAAACAAAACTACCGGATAACACTATGGCGATAAATACTAATAGACCCACGTCTCCGCATTTGCAAGTCTACAAATTACCTTTAACAGGTATTATTTCCATCACCCACCGAATGACCGGCGTCATGCTCACCGCAGGTTTGATCTTATTTGTTTATATCATTTCGGCGCTGGCCGGAGGGGCGGATTCCTATGCTGCAATGCAGTCTGTGATGGGGCTGTGGTTGCTTAAATTGGTGTGCTGGGGCTTTGTTTACGCGCTGTTTTTTCATCTGTGCCATGGCGTACGCCATTTGATCTGGGATGCAGGAAGCAGCTTTGAACTGGAAACGCTGAATCGTTATGCGATGATGGAGCTGGCAGCGTCATTGGCGCTGACTTTAATGACTTTTGTCTGGGGCTGTTATGGATTATAGAACGCCGTTATCGCGGGCTAAGGGCCTGGGTTCTGCAAAAGGCGGAACCTCTCACTGGTGGATGCAGCGCGTCACTGCAGTGTTGCTGATTCCCTTATCTTTTTGGCTTATCAATTTTCTGGGATTGAGCCTGACAGCTCCCTATCAACAAACTGCAGCCTGGCTGGCATCACCGCTTAATACCGTCTGCATTGTGATGTGGATCATCGCGGTTTTCTACCATGCCGCTTTAGGTTTGCAGGTCGTGATTGAAGATTATGTCGCCGCCGAAGGTCCTAAGATTATCTCGATCTGGGTTGTTCATCTGGTTTTTTTGTTTTTGGCGATCGCGGCTATGCTGGCTGTGTTTCGCGTCGCATCGATAGGGTAGCTCATGTCCGCAGCTTATGAAATTATTGAACATGCTTACGACGTGGTCGTAGTCGGCGCTGGTGGTGCAGGGCTTCGTGCAACCTTGGGTATGGCAGAAAAAGGCCTGAAAACCGCCTGCATCACCAAGGTTTTTCCTACCCGCAGCCATACTGTCGCGGCGCAAGGCGGTATCAGCGCAGCGCTGGGCAATATGGGCGAAGACGATTGGCGCTTTCATATGTATGACACGGTCAAAGGCTCGGACTGGCTGGGCGACCAGGATGCGATCGAATACATGTGCCGTGAAGCCATCCCCGCCGTGATTGAACTGGAACATTACGGCGTACCTTTTTCACGTACCGAAGACGGCAAATCTATCAGCGCGCCTTTGGCGGCATGACCACGCATTACGGCAAAGGTCTGGCGTTGCGCACTTGCGCGGCGGCCGACAAGACCGGTCATGCAATTTTGCATACCTTGTATCAGCAGGCCTTAAAACACAAGGCCGAATTCTTCGTCGAATACATCGCGCTGGATTTGATCATGGAGGACGGCGAATGTCGCGGCGTGTTGGCCTGGAGACTGGAGGACGGAACTTTGCATTTGTTCAAATCTCAGATGACGGTGTTGGCGACCGGGGGTTATGGACGCACGTTTTTCTCCTGCACCTCGGCGCATACCGTGACCGGCGACGGTAATGCGATGGTGTTGCGCGCCGGTTTGCCATTACAGGACATGGAGTTTATTCAGTTTCACCCAACCGGCATCTACGGCGCCGGCTGCTTGATTACCGAAGGCGTAAGAGGCGAGGGCGGTTATCTGACCAATTCGGAAGGCGAGCGTTTCATGGAACGTTATGCGCCGTCGGCCAAGGATCTGGCTTCACGCGATGTGGTCAGTCGCGCGATGACTATAGAAATCAACGAAGGTCGCGGCGTAGGGCCACTGAAAGATCATATCCATCTGCATATCGAGCATCTGGATCCGGATATTATTCACGAGCGTTTGCCGGGCATTTCCGAAACCTCGAGGATTTTTGCCGATGTCGATGTGACCAAACAGCCAATACCAGTGCTGCCGACCGTGCATTACAACATGGGTGGCATACCGACCAATTACAAAGCCGAAGTCGTGACCTTGAAGGGCGATGACCCTGATTCTGTGGTTCCTGGTTTGATGGCTATCGGCGAAGCGGCCTGCGTCTCCGTGCATGGCGCAAACCGTCTGGGCTCCAATTCGTTGCTCGATCTGGTGGTATTTGGCCGCTCAGCCGCGATACGCTGTGCCGAACTGATCAAGCCGGGTTCCAGGCTAAAGCCGTTATCTAGCAATGCCTGCGACAAAGCTATCGCCCGTTTTGACAAAATCCGCAATGCGAACGGCAGTCGCATGACAGCGGACATTCGTCTGGACATGCAAAAAGTCATGCAAAGCAAAGCAGCAGTATTCAGAACCGATGTCACACTGACCGAAGGCATAGAGGCCATGGCCGAGGTCAGAAAAGCTTTTGCCGATGTCAGAGTCGCCGATCAATCCCTGATCTGGAATACCGATTTGGTCGAAACCCTGGAGCTGGATAATTTACTGAGTCAGGCCACCGTGGCAATCAACGCGGCCGGTAACCGTACCGAGAGCCGGGGTGGTCATGCGCGGGAAGATTATCCGAAGCGCGATGACGAAAACTGGATGAAACATACCTTGACCTGGCTGGTTGATGATCAGGTTAAAATCGACTATCGGCCGGTACATATGTACACCTTGACCGACGAAGTCGACGTAATCCCACCAAAAGAGAGGGTGTACTAATGGCTGAATTTACCCTGCCAAAAAACTCGGTCTTAATCGAGGGCAAAACCTTTAAAGCGCCTGCAAGTGCAACCAACATCCGTCGCTTTGAGGTGTACCGCTGGGATCCCGAGTCCGGCGAAAACCCGCGCATCGATATCTTTGAGCTGGATATGGACAGCTGCGGCCCGATGGTGCTGGATGCGATCCTGAAAATCAAGAATGAGATCGACAGCAGCTTAACCTTTAGGCGTTCCTGTCGTGAAGGCGTATGCGGTTCCTGCGCGATGACAGTTAACGGTAAAAACACTCTGGCCTGCACCAAAGCCATAGCGTCATATCCCGACACGATTAAAATCTATCCGCTGCCGCATCTGCAGGTCATTAAAGACTTGGTGCCGGATATGACCCATTTTTATGCGCAATACGCGTCGATCAAGCCGTGGATAGAAACCCAGACCCCGCCGCCTGCCGATTCCGAGCGCCTGCAAAGTAAGGAAGATCGGGCAAAGCTGGATGGCTTATATGACTGCGTGTTATGCGCCTGTTGCTCGACCAGCTGCCCCAGTTACTGGTGGAACAGCGAACGTTATTTAGGTCCTGCTGTGTTGCTGCAAGCCTATCGCTGGCTGGTCGACAGCCGCGATGAAAATACCGGCGAACGCCTTGATGAATTGGAAGACCCGTTTAAATTGTACCGCTGTCATACGATCATGAATTGTACCGATACCTGCCCCAAGGGCTTGAATCCTGCCAAAGCCATCGCTGAAACTAAAAAAATGCTGGTACAGAGAAAACTCGGTTAATGAGCCAGCTGGATCGATTGAAATGGCAATGCAGGCGTGGTACTAAAGAGCTGGATTTGCTATTGAACCGTTATCTGGAAACCGGATATTTGTTGGCGGATCAGCAAGAACAGGCTTTGTTTGAGGAGCTGTTAGCGCTTGAGGATGACCAGTTGTCGGGAGTTTTGATCGGTGAGTTGGCGCCCGGAATGGAGAAATTTGTAGCATTAGGCGCGTCATTAAATTTGGGTAGTGGGTTCAATCAGTAATTTTCGAT
Organism: Methylococcaceae bacterium; assembly: GCA_947506075.1. GTDB lineage: Bacteria > Pseudomonadota > Gammaproteobacteria > Methylococcales > Methylomonadaceae > Methylobacter_A. The sequence continues at coordinate 4,606 of CANNNN010000041.1, read as the reverse complement.
ATACTTTTGGTTTTCGAAGTTTTGATCAAGAGTGTGGGTGACTATGCGTGACATGTTAGCAGGGTGTGATGCACACGGCGAACGCGATCCAATAGCAGCGAAATTGGTTATGCGGGGCGGGTATTAAAAATCAATAAAAATAATATTATCAACGTCTTAAAAAATAAGGCCAGCAGTCTTGTCTGGGTCAATCCGAAAATATTTGACCCCAGCGCAAGCGGCGATTTGAGCATCTGGCTCGTAAAAACTATTTGCTTTTCGAAGCTTGTGTTGATGTCTGATAATGTCAGCGGCTTGCTGAACTATAAAATCGAATCCGGATTCAATATTTACACATGATTCCAGATCAACCCGCTGTCAAAAAATCAATGAATATTATATTTGATAGGCATCTGGGTAATGGAATTATGTTGCCATACTTGAAATGACCTATTTTAAAGGTTGCTCAAATTATTTCGTGCTCGTTCCTTAGTTATTATTTTTATGAATACTGCTGACAGATATTGGTTAATTTTAATGATGGCAAAGATAACTGCCCTAACTACATTAATATTAACCCAGTTACTGGGGAGTTTTAGAAATAGGCTATTGGAAAAACCCGTATTAGGATATCCAAAAAATTCTCGACTTTAACATCTGTAAATAAAAACATCGACTTCCTGTTATAATGCACTTTTTTTATCGCTCCACACGTCTTAAAGAGGTTGTTATTCGTGACAAATATTACCCGTAAATCCGTAATGACGCTTTTCTCATCCCCAACCTGCGCGATGAGCCACTGCGCACGCTTCGTTTTGCACGAAAAAGGAGTGGTCGCTGACATAGAATATTATGATCCTGCCGAGCCGCCTGAGGATTTACTTGAGCTAAATCCCAACGGCTCATCACCGACACTTATTGAACGCGATCTTGTGCTTTATGACTCGCGCATCATCATGGAATATCTTGATGAGCGCTTTCCGCACCCGCCATTGCATCAAATGGATCCGGTTTCGCGGGCCAATGCCAGAATGCTGATTAAACGTATCGACCAGGACTGGTATCAGTTACTGGACGAAATTTTGTTTTCTGGAGAAAAAAAATCTGCCCGAGCTAAAAAAATGCTCAGGGAGAGTATCTTGTCGGCCACGCCTATTTTTGCCGCCAAGCCTTATTTTATGAGTGATGAGTTCTCACTGATCGATTGCGTGATTGCTCCGTTATTATGGCGTCTACCCAGCATCGGTATTGACGTATCTTCACCGAATGATGTAATCAACAATTATGCCCAACGGATATTCAGCCGGGCCGCTTTCAAACGCAGTCTGAGCGAAGCCGAAAAAGAAATGATCGAACAGCCTCTAAAATAATACTTAGCGCCATGACATCTCTAAAGCCCTATTTGATTCGTTCAATTTACGAATGGATTATTGATAACAACCTGACTCCGCATCTACTTGTGGATGCAGGAAACACCAATGCAATTTTACCGACACAATTTATTGAGGACGGAAAAATCGTATTAAATATAAGGCCGGAAGCGATACAGGGACTTTCCCTCGGCAACGAGGAAATTGAATTTAACGCCCGGTTTAGCGGAAAATCCATGCACATTTTTACGCCGGTTACTGCGGTGTTGGCAATCTACGCTAAGGAAAACGGCAAAGGCATGATCTTCGATCTGGAAGACAGCGATAGCGATGAGCCACCACCGCCGGTAAAAAAGCCGGTGGCCAAGCCCACTTTACGCATCGTAAAATAATAGTAGCTTGCTATGTTCGGGTCTTGTGAACATAGCAAGTCCTTGATTTTACATCATGCATCTACTGCGGATAAATTCCCCAGATACCTCCCTTCGAGACACTGGCATTGATGTAAATTGTTCACTATTTACGTATTAATTATTTAGTAATCAATTAAGTTTTTTAGTTGTATAGTGTGGGTCATATCTGAAATAAACAGATGCTAGGGATAGATCATCAAATAAATAGTTTAACCCATCCATGAGGTGAGCCATGACATCAAAAAGTCCCCCCTTTATTTTATCCTTGTTCCTGACTTTATCTTTTACCTTGCCGGTATCGGCTGAGGACATTAGCGCCGGAGAACAAAAAGCGAGCGCCTGTATTGGCTGTCATGGCCAGAGGGGTGGTAGCGGTAGTCCACAATGGCCAAGCTTGGCTGCGCAGCAGTCGCCCTATCTAGTCAATCAGCTTAAAGCCTTCAAGACTGGAAGTCGTAGCAATGCAATGATGCAATCGATAGCGACCCATCTGAGCAGCGAAGACATGGACAATCTTGCTGCTTATTTTTCCAGTCAAAAAGCCGGCAAAGCCGGTGGCGACTCGGCACTTGCAAAAGCAGGCGAATCCAAAGCCAGTATGTGTCTAGGATGCCACGGTCTATCAGCTGAAGGTAACGGCCAATTCCCAAGACTTGCCGGGCAACATCCTGAATATCTGGAGCAACAATTAAAAAACTTTAAAAGTGGTATTCGTAAAAATGGGCCGATGCAAGCCCTTGCCGCTAATCTGTCTGAAGCCGACATTAAAGCATTAGCAGTCTATTTTGGCTCGTTATAATGCAAACATTTAGTCATGTCTTTGTGCAAATAAGAACATATAAAACATTATGTTATGTGAGGCTGGTAATTCCACTAATTTGACAGACAAAAAATGCTATATTGCTTTTATTGTCTGCATAAACCGTGTTTATCATTGACTAAAATGTGTTTTCTAGGTTTGCCAGGATGCAATTATTATTCAGAGCTTACACTCCCTTCCTGGTAAAGTTAAGTCATTGGTCAGCTTATCGGCGTACGGCTTACAAGTCCCGTCATGCATTGGAATAGCTGATAATAAATTCGCCTGTAAAGCAAAATCATGCGTTCTTGTGGGGCTTTTTATAGTAAAATTTATAGCTAATGCTTTGCTGCAGAGTCTTGGCATGTGGTAAATGTAAACTTGACCGGAGGAATAACATGTTGGGATATGACGAGAAGCGCAGCTTTATTCGAATGGAAATAGACTGTGATATTAACTACAAGCTTGCGGGTTCGGATGAGCTGCACCAGGGGCGCTGTTCGTCAATCAGCGGTGCTGGTGTTTCATTTATTGCTGACCGTTTTTTTGATCCCGGTAAAGCGATGGAAATAAACGTCATTCCTAAGAGCACCGTCACACCGTCGATGACGGCTTTTATCGACGTTATCAGAAGTACCGAAATAGCCGGTGGTAGTTATGAGATTGCCGGCATCATAAAGAGCATAAAAGGGGGCTAAGACGACTAATTCACGGCAGGCCACTCAAGTTTTTGACATCATTCGAACTGTATTATAATCATGTATACGATTACCAAAGAGGTGTATTTTTGTTACGGTCACCGGTTAATGAATCACCCCGGAAAGTGCCGCAATTTACATGGACACAGTGTTAAGGCCTCGATATCTATAGAGCAGGAGCAGCTCAACGAGCAAGGCATGGTCTGTGATTTTTCCGATATTAAAGATTGCGTTGAAGCCTATATTGATCTGTATCTAGATCATAATTTTCTGCTGCATAAAGATGATCCGATTATCCCGATGCTTACTGCAAACAATGAGCGATTTCTTGCCCTGGAAGAGCACCCTACAGCAGAAGTTCTGAGTAAAATGATTTATCAGCACCTAAAGCAGTCAGGTTTTAATGTTGCTCAGGTAGTGTTATGGGAAACCTCCAGCGCCCATGCTTGTTATCGGGAAAGCTGACGTCAGTCATGGGCTTAATCAATCCAGTCAATAAAGCGGCTTGTCTCGAACAAGTCTGCGAATCAAATTATCAAAAGCTGTTTAAGTTAATTCCAGACCTCATGGCTTTTAATGAAACTGCCATTGGCCTTGCTCCCCATAATACTGCGCTGTATCTTGAAATCATTGAACGTACGCCGTATACCTTAACCCTAGAGCTTAGCCATTGCTTCAATTCCGAACAGGATGAATTGCTATCGCCGGCTGTGAAAATAAGGGTTTATCTGGATGCGCACTTGGCCGAAGTATTAAGCGATCATGCCCGTGCCGGTGTGGCACAGGTTTTTAAAGATCCTGGGTTAAGCCGTGAAATCATGAATTACAAATGGCGATTAAATTATTTCCTGCAAAAGTGGCTGGATCACTGCTTAAAAAAAGAATATTTGTTTAGTGCTCAAATTTTGCATAGAGAGGTGTTGGCTTAGATAAAACCTAATTGCTGTAGCTTAAGTATTTTAGGTTGATTGTGGGTAGCAACCATAGGCGTCAAGCTAATGAGCGAGTACGAATAACTTGAGCAATTGGTCGTTGCAATGCGGTTAAGTGTTCGATCGTCTATCCTAAAAAGATAAGTGTGTGTATGTGGGGGTTGAGGTATTAAAATTTCCTTGTGTTGCCATCAGCTATATTTATCTTCACTGCTGTATGCGGTTAAAATTTGTCGAAATACAGCTTCTTTGAATGCAGTTCCTGTCTCGTAGCGCAAGGGTATCTACAAAAAATAGTAACAAATTGGCATCCTTCATTTCTCGCTTTACACTTTGTGCAATTACAAGTCCGATAAGGCCATCAAAAGCAATCTCTTTTCATGTATAAATGAATCAGAAAAACTCTCCATTCATT
>CANNNN010000040.1 GCA_947506075.1 Methylococcaceae bacterium | reverse complement strand
GTCCCCCGGCAGAGCCCAGGCGTTGCTGGAGACTCTGAAAGAATTCCTGTTTATAATCAGAAGTCTGGTAGCTGATAGACGGTTCCTTGTCGGTGTTAAAGGTAGGGGTTTCAAAAAATCTGAAAATCTTAAAATCGATACCCTGATACCAGCTGTCGTGCATGGTTTTTCGCTGGTTAAGCGGAATAAATTTGAGAAAATTGTTTTCGGCTTCCATGCGCAAAAAATCCATATACAGGCGCGTGGTGATTTGATGCCCCACGCTGCCGTAAACATTAAAACCGGCGACCAGCAAGTAATGTATGCGTTCAAATAAGGGATAATCAACGACCCAGGCCGTCAACGGGGGTTTGCCCAGCAGACCTTTAACCACGGTAGCACTGTCGAAATGGCGAAACACCGTTAACAACGCATTCTGGTTATACCCATCGCCATCCCAGAGTAGGCTCAAATCAACCGGTTGCTGTAAACCAGTGTTGAAGGCTTCTTTGTGTTTTAGATAATGCCGTTGTAAGGGATTATATTCGCGCCATTCAAGAAAGCCGATCGTTTCGCCATCGGACGCAGGCATTTGCAGGTATTGGCTGTTGTCAGCCAGAAATTGGCTGAATTGTTGGTTAAACTCGGGCTGGGGTTTCATAAAGGCGACCCAGAACTGATCCCGGATAACATTCAGCGGGGCCTGGCCTAAGCATACTGGGCCTTTGATAAAGCCTGAAAAGAAATATTGTGCGTCATCCAGCAGGAACTGGTAGCGGGATGTCGCGGGTAATTGACTGAATGTTTTAAACGGATTGGCGGTAGCTTGCGACTCATAGTCCGGTAGATTAGTGACGCTGAATTTGGGTTTTAAAAACAGTTCCTCAAAACGCTGCATTTTGCTGTCGCTTAATTCATAAACAAAATGATTTTTATCGACGATGGTTGACGTAACAGCGCGCAGCCGGTAATAAAACTTGGGCAGACCGGGGTTATCAAAAGGACGAACACTTTTAAGTTCTTCAACGGGTTGCCCGGGCGGCGTTGCAGACCGTATCAGTTTATAAAACTCGGTATAGGGTTGGCCTTTAAAATGCAGGTCGCCGATATACAAATGCTCGTATAGATAGCGGCTGCTAAGTTGCTGTTTTAATGATGAACCGTTTAAAAATTGTTCCCATTTTTTAATTTCGGCAGCAGCTTTGGCTGATAACGGTGGTTGAATGGCATCTGTTTTAGCCCCCTCTTTTAGCCAGTTTAACAGCGTAGTTTCTTCGGTTTCGGACAGTGCAGGCAAGCCATAAGGCATACCCCAAAGCGGGTGATCTTTTTGGTGCTCGGGAAATTCGTCCAGCGTCGGGCACTGTAAAGACCGTTCCACAGCCAGTTCGATGGTTTCCGGCAATTTGCCCTGATCAGGCAAGGGATGGTCTCGCTTTAACTTTAATAATTTTGCGATCAGCGAGTTGTTGATATTGGCTACTGGCGATTGCGCCTGTTCATTGAGTACCGGGAAAAATGCTTTTTTCCTCCAGCCTGCTGTGCTGGTTTCATCGATAAAAAGTCGGCTGGGCTCTGCGGGTTTGAGGCGTTGATGATCATAGACCGGATTTTTGGTGGCGCCTCTTTCCAGACCCTCAAATGTACTTAACTTAAGCTGGCATGGCGAATCATAACAGGAGTGGCAAGTCACGCAGCGGGAGTCGAGGATAGGTTTAACGTCGTTAACATAGGAAACTGGTTCGGCCGCCAGCAGCGTGACATCGCAAAGGCTGCAAGCGATAATAAACAAGGACAGACGGTACCGTCTATAGTCATTCAGCCTAAGATCAGTACTGATTCTCACGCCCCTTTCTAAGAAACCTGCTGGTCCACGCCGGCGTATCAGAGCGAGAAAAAATACAAGGAAGCTCTTGATAATAGGATGCGTAAGTTCATTATATTTCAGTTTAGGAGTCTGCATCTGTTTGTTCTTTGGCTGAATAGTTAAAAAAATGAGTCATTGCCCATCGTCGAATTCGGCTGCAGCTGATTTATCCATCTCGGCTATCCAGTCGCGCCAGATTGACATCAATACTGCCATCAGCGTAGGTCCGAGAAATAAGCCAAGTAGACCTAAGGTTTCCATGCCAGCAAATATACCCAGCAAGGTCCAGACAAAAGGCAGCTTGACTGCGCCACCGATTAATGTCGGTCGCACATAGTTGTCTGCGATCATCGTAAGTATCATGCCGTAGATGAAAAGTCCGGCGGCGGCTGCCATGTGTCCTTGGGCGATCAGGAATAAGGAGCAGGCGCTGAAGATGATCTTGGCCGCGAACGGAACCATAGCAAAAATACCGGTTAATGCGCCTAGCATCGCAGGATGGCTTAAGCCGGTCAAGGCATAGCCAAGCCCCATTAATAAACCTTTGCCCAAACCGACCAACACCATGCCGTTGACGGTGGCGCGCATCGCTGCAGTGGCATGCAGCAGATAACGAACCCCGGTTTCGCCGAACAATTTTCGGCTGCTGGCCAGCACCTGACGGCTCAAACCCTCTCCATGTTGATAAATAAAAAACAGTATCAGGAGTATGGTCAGAAAACTAAAAAAACGGTGTACGAGTTGACCGGCAAAATCCTTGGTGTAAGTCACCGCACCACCGGTACTCAGCCAATGCAAGGATTCTTTGGCTGCTTCTGCGCTGCCCAGGGTGTCGACCCAGAAATTTTTGGACCATGGCCCTATCAAGGGCAGTGTATCCAGCCAGGCCGGTACAGGGATACCGGAATTTTGCGCGTCAGTCAGAAATTGTCCGAGTGCTTGCGCTTCATGAAGCAAGCGATTAAGGCCATAGCCCAAGGGCGCCAGAATGACCGCGCCGATCAACAAGGTAAGCCCGATAGCGCCCCAGGTCACTTTGCCCTGCAATTCCTTAGAGTTCAGCAGGCGCTGAAAAACAGGCCAGGTGGTAATCGCAAGCAGCACGGCCCAGGCCATTAAAGGGATGAAGCTATGCAACACCCAAGCACCCAGGGTCAGCAAAATGAGGCCGCCGATAATTCGAGCTTTAACTTCCAGATTATTTTGCATAAGGCATTTTTAATGATCAATTGACCAAAGTAACTAAGGGTAACGGACTTTACACGCTCGTTGCAGACGTAGGATAACTTATTGCGGTCTTCAACCGTTTCGATCGGGGTTATAAACCGCCACCGGTTTTAGATTTTGACGTCCCTCGCAGAGTACGGTAATCAGTACATAAAGCAGCATTAATGCGCTGGATAATAACCATGGCTGCCAGGCTACAGCTGTCGCCAAATGTCCGTGAACAAAATACAAGCCTATGCCGAGTGTTATATAAGCTACTACGCGTTTGACGTCGTAAGCCACCGGATAATATTTTCGCCCAAACAAATAAGAGACGATAGCCATGCTGCCATAACAGACCAGTGTTGCCCAGGCTGAACCCACATAACCGAGCAGTGGTATCCACCAGACATTCAGCGCGATAGTCAAGGCCGCGCCGGCTAAAGACACCAAAGCGCCGAGCAAGGTGCGGTCGGTCAATTTATACCAGATGGACAGGTTAACATAAATGCCCAGGCACAGATTGGCTAGCAGCAAAATCGGTACAACTTCAAGTCCGGCACGGAACTCCTCACCGACAAAATATTTGAAGAAATCGATAAACAAGCTCACCAGTAGAAAGATGAAGACGCAGAAAATAACGAAAAATTTCAGTACCACCGCGTAAACCTTGCGGGCATCGCTGTTGCCCGCATAAGCAAAGAAAAACGGCTCGGCCGCATAACGGAAGGCCTGAATGAACAGCGACATCAAAATTGATAATTTGTAGCAGGCGCTATAAATGCCCAGCATTTTCATGTTGGTCTGCAGGTCGTAAGGCAGCAGGTATTTTAATAGCGCACGGTCGAGCATCTCGTTGATAATTCCGGCGAAACCGATCACCACCATTGGCAGCGAATAGCGCGCCATGCGGACAAATAATTCCCGGTCAAAGCCCCAGGACAAACCGGCTAACTGTGGCGCGAGCAGTAAAAATTTAAATGCGCTGGCCATTAAATTGGCGATAAAAATATAGCCTATGCCTATGTCCGGGTTATAAATCAGCGCTATCCAGGATTCGGGATGGTTCGCGTAAAGCTTGGGGCAGTAGATGATGAAAAACAGGCTCAGCAGTATCGTAATACCTATCTCAATGACCTTGATGCCGGCAAAACGAAAGGCCCTGTTTTCGGCGCGCAGCCGCGCAAACGGAATTGCGGCTACCGCATCCAAGATTAAAATCAGGCTGAAACACAGTACGTATTCAGGGTGCTCTGCGTAGTTCAGTGCCGCCGAAAGCCGTGAATTGATCAGCAGTATCAAGATAAAAAAGCCCAGATTGACTAGCACCACGAAGCATAGCGCCGTCGAATAGGCGACATCCCGGTCCGGCTGGTCCTTGTCGCGAAACCGGAAATAGCCGGTTTCAAAGCCGAACAGTAGCAGCACCGAAAAAAATCCGGCATAGGCATAAAATTCCGATACCACGCCGTATTCTGCAGCGGTGAAATAATAGGTATATAGCGGCACCAACAGATAGTTCAGGAAGCGGCCGAAAATGCTGCTGATACCGTAGACCGCCGTTTGCGATACAAGTTTTTTGATTATGCTCATGGTGTGAAATTATACATGATCAGGATGGGGCGCGGTGTTTATACCCTGAATGCTGGAAAAGGGGGGGCTAGATTCAGTTTATTCGCTACGGATAAAAATCGAATGATTCTTTATCAGTAGCGAATTAGGATAGGCTTTTACGCCAGAAGGAGGTAAGTCAGTCTTCAAATGTAAATTATTTATGCGCTCGATGCTCAATAATATCGTCAACGACAGACGGGTCCGCTAGCGTCGAGGTATCGCCCAGACTGCTGATTTCATTAGACGCTACTTTACGCAAAATCCGGCGCATGATTTTACCGGAACGTGTTTTAGGCAACCCCGGCGCCCACTGGATAATATCCGGGTTGGCGATCGGGCCGATTTCTTTTCTGACCAGGTCTATCAGTTCCTGGCGCAATTCTTCAGTAGGCTCTATGCCGACATTCAAGGTCACGTAGGCGTAGATGCCTTGGCCTTTAATGTCATGCGGATAGCCGACCACAGCCGCTTCGGCGACATGTTCATGCAGCACTAAAGCGCTTTCAATTTCCGCCGTGCCCATCCGGTGACCTGAAACATTGATCACGTCATCAACCCGGCCGGTAATCCAGAAATAACCATCCCGATCACGGCGCGCACCATCGCCGGTAAAATAATAGCCAGAATAGTTTTTAAAGTAGGTGTCGATAAAGCGTTGATGATCACCGAAAACTGAGCGCGCTTGTCCGGGCCAGGAGCGGCTGATGACCAGAATGCCTTCGGCTGCGCCTTCCATAATCTGCCCCGTGTTATCCATGATTTCAGGCTTGATGCCAAAGAAGGGCAGGGTCGCTGATCCCGGCTTTAAGGCTGTTGCGCCGGGTAATGGCGTAATCAGGATGCCGCCGGTTTCAGTTTGCCACCAGGTATCGACGACCGGGCAGCGATCTTCGCCGACCACATGATAATACCACTCCCAGGCTTCCGGATTGATCGGTTCGCCGACACTGCCGAGTATTCGTAAACTGCTGCGCGAGCTGCGGGTAACGAAATCATTGCCTTGGGCCATCAATGCGCGGATCGCGGTCGGTGCGGTGTAGAAAATATTAACCTGATGCTTGTCGATGACCTGCCAGAAGCGACTGGCATCAGGATAGGTCGGTACGCCTTCAAACATCAAGGTGGTTGCGCCGTTGCATAAGGGGCCGTAAATCATATACGAATGCCCGGTTACCCAGCCGATGTCTGCAGTACACCAGTAAATGTCACCATCCTGGTAATCGAACACGTATTTATGGGTCATCGCCGTGTACAGTAAGTAGCCGCCGGTACTATGCAAAACCCCTTTAGGTTTACCGGTGGAGCCTGAGGTGTAGAGGATAAATAGCGGATCTTCGGCCTCCATTTCCTCGGCCGGGCAATCGGCAGAAGCGACGGCCATCGCCTCGTGATACCAGACATCCCGCTGTTCGTGCCAGTCAACTGGATTGCCGGTGTTTTTTATCACGATGACTTTTTTAAGGTTGGGGCAGGCGTCGGCCGCAATATCGGCGTTGGCTTTAATCGCTACGGTCTTGCCGCCACGGTAGCCCTCATCGGCGCAGATCAAAAAATGACAATTGGCATCCAGAATCCGGTCCTTTAATGCCTCGGCGGAAAAGCCGCCAAACACGATAGAATGCACTGCGCCGATCCGGGTGCAGGCCAGCATGACCGCCGCCGCCTCGCTGATCATCGGCAGGTAGATACAGACGCGGTCGCCTTTGTTGACGCCTTGCGCTTTTAACACATTGGCAAACTTGCAGACCTGTTCGTGTAATTGCCGGTAAGAAATTTTTTTATCCTGAGCCGGATTGTCGCCTTCCCAAATAATCGCAAGCTGATCGCCGCGTGTGGCAAGATGGCGATCCACACAGTTGAAGCTGACGTTAAGTTTTCCGCCTTCGAACCAGCGGATATGGCCGGTCTTGAAATCGCAGTCCATGACTTTATCCCAAGGCTTGCTCCAGTCCAGAAATAGTTTGGCCTGTTCCGCCCAGAAAGCTTCCGGTTCTGCTATCGAACGCTGATAAAGAGTGGGATAGCTTGCAGCGGTAATATGCGCTGATGCCGCTATTTCCGGCTTTATGTCATAAATTTTAATGTCGGACATGGCTTAATCCTTGGTATGTGGTTCATCTGATGGTGGTTAATTTTGAATGCAGAACGGAGTGATTGGGCTAGCTGATTCATTTCAAAAGCTTGACCTCAGTTAAATAGATATTCCATTGTGCAGCTTTCCATACTTTAACCAATGGCAGCGGTGATGGCGATACCCAGTACAACATCAGGGTACAAATCGTCAGTAAGGCTGAGGCCGGTATATTGCGGTAGCTAAAAAATTTAAATGCGGTACCAAACGATTTTTTCATTCGTGTATTCGATAAATCAACGCTATAAAGCTCATCCAGCAATAAATGAACAATAAAACCCAGTGCCATGAATAGCCCATTTAGCCATGCATGTAAAGTATCCCAGTGTAGAAATCGATAACTGATACAGGTCATTAATAAACCAAAAAACAGCGCTGCCAATAGCGAATGAAATACGCCGCGATGTTCGGTAAGTTTGTTAAACAAAGCAAATAGCCCATGACGAATAAGCAAATAAGTGCCTACTGCAGCCAGCAATAACGGGTAGGGTTCGAGGCTGTTTTTAAATTCATGTAGCACCGCCGCAACACCCAGCAAAGCCAACACGAAAAACAGCAGTTTGACCGGTCTTGAGTTGCTCGCATCAATATCAGGCAATAGTCCGCCTAAGCTGCCCAGGAAAATAAGCCAGGGCAGATCGGCGCCATGAATCAAATGAACCTTGACGGCAACCAGCGCGGCTCCTGTGCTTGCCGCTGTAGCAATAGATAAGTGGGTATTAAAATTGGCCATCAAAAACAACAATATTTAAAGTATAAACAGCGTGAAGTATGACATCATCTGCGCGGTATTAGGCAGGATTTGTTGCAATAAGGTAGGGAGCTATAAATAAACCACCATGCTGCTTTGCAGGCCTCGTCTAAGTTGTTATATCGGCCACATTGAGTCTTGCGTTTGGCAAGTGTGCTACGATGCCGCAGTAGAATGCTGTGCGCAGCGAATGAGTGAACTCATTGCAAAATTGTTTCGACGTTTTAAATTTACCTATGAGGGAGTTATGAATAAACGATTGTTATGCGCCGCATTATTGTGGCTACCGGTTTTTGCCAGCAGCGCCGCGACTAAAGTGTCTGAGCATAGACTGGGCAACGGTTTAAAGGTTCTGGTCAAGGAGGATCACCGGTCTCCGGTTGCGGTGTCTCAAGTCTGGTACAAGGTGGGCTCCAGCTATGAGCCGGGCGGCATTACCGGTGTTTCCCATATGCTCGAACACATGATGTTTAAAGGTACAGACAAACATGCTGCCGGCGAATTTTCCCGCATCGTCGCCGAAAATGGCGGCGAGGAAAATGCCTTTACCGGCACCGATTACACAGCCTATTTCCAAACCATGGAAGCGTCCAGGCTGGCGGTTAGTTTTGAACTGGAAGCCGATAGAATGCGCCATCTGCATCTGTTACCCGATGAACTGAAAAAAGAGCTGCAGGTCGTGACCGAAGAGCGCAGGATGCGTACCGACGATAATCCGCAGGCTAAAATGCAGGAACACTTTAATGCGCTGGCTTATACCAATAGTCCCTATAAAAATCCGGTGATCGGCTGGCCGTCTGATATTGAAAACTATAAGGTTGAAGATCTTCAGGCCTGGTATCAACGCTGGTATGCGCCGAATAATGCGACGCTGGTCGTAGTCGGTGACGTGGACTCCAAAGCGGTTTTTGCGCTGGCGGAAAAATACTTCGGTCCGCTAAAGCCCAGCGAAGTTAATGCATTAAAGCCGCAGGCTGAAGTCGAACAGCTGGGGGTCAGGAAAATGACGATTAAATTGCCGGCAAAACTCCCGTACCTGATCATGGGCTATAAGGTGCCGGTATTGAAAACGGCGCAACATGAGTGGGAAGCCTATGCGCTGGAAGTCCTGGCCGGTGTGCTGGACGGGGGCAGCAGCGCCAGATTGGAGTCGGGCTTGGTGCGCGGCAAGCAAATCGCCGTTTCTGTAGGCGCAAGTTATAGCTTGACCTCAAGATTGCCGGAATTGTTTACGCTGGAAGCAACGCCTGCGGAAGGCAAAACGGTCTGGAATCTGGAGTCGGCCTTAAAGGATGAGATTGCCAAGCTGCAGATCAAGCTGGTTGATGACGATGAATTGCAACGCATTAAGGCGCAGGTACTAGCCAAGGCCGTTTATGAACGGGATTCCAATTTTTATCAGGCCCTGCAGTTGGGCATGTTGGAAACAGTCGGCTTAAGCTGGAAAGTGGTCGATGAATATGTCGCTAAGGTCAATCAGGTCACTGCAGAACAGGTGCGGGAAGTGGCGCGCAAGTATTTAATCGAAGATAAATTAAGTGTCGCCTATCTGGAACCCTTGCCTATCACGGGTAAGATTAGCGAGACCAAGCCTGAATTAGGAGTTAGATAATGCGTATTTTAAATTTTATGTTGCTAGCCTGGCTTGCAGCTTTTTGCAATCTGGCGCAGGCCGCTGCAAAAATTGAACATTGGCAAACGCCGCAGGGTAGCCGGGTTTATTATGTGCATACCGAAGGTTTGCCGATGGTGGATGTCCAGGTGGCTTTCGATGCCGGCAGTGCGCGCGATGGCAGCCAGTTCGGCCTGTCTGCATTGACGTCGGGAATGCTGGATACTGGGGCAGGACAGTGGAATGCCGACCAGATTGCCCAGCGCTTTGAAAGTGTCGGTGCTCAGTTTGGCAGCAGTATTTCCATCGATATGGCATCCGTTTCGTTGCGCAGCTTAACGGATAAACCCTTGCTCGATAAGGCTCTGGAGACGATGCGAGTCATCTTGGCCAGTCCCAGTTTTAATGAAGCCGATTTCCAGCGGGAAAAGAATCGGACCTTGGCCGGCTTAAAACAACAGGAAGAATCACCGGCCGCATTGGCAGGCATTGCTTATTATAAGGCTTTGTACGGCGATCATCCTTACGGGCATCCGAGTTCAGGCTTGATAGCCACGGTGTCCGGTTTGACAACCTCTGATCTGCGCAGTTTTTATCAGAAATATTATGTGGCGGCCAATGCAATCGTGGTTATCGTCGGTGATTTGCCCAGGCAACAGGCCGAACAAACCGCTTTAGACTTGGTTTCCGGTTTGCCGGTCGGCCAAAAGCCTGAACTGTTGCCGGACGTGGTCATGCCGGTGAAAGCGGGCATGCAGCATATTGATTTCCCGTCCTCGCAAACTCATGTACTGGTCGGTATGCCTGGCACTTATCGTAAAGATGTCGATTATTTTAACCTGTATGTCGGTAACCATATTCTTGGCGGAGGCGGACTGGTGTCCAAGTTGTTTGAGGAAGTCAGGGAAAAACGCGGCTTGGCCTATAGCGCAAGCAGTTCTTTTGCCGCGATGTTCAGAAAAGGGCCGTTTACCTTAAGTTTGCAAACCCGCAACGATCAAACCGGGAAGGCGCTGGAAGTGCTGACTCTTACCTTGGCCGATTTTATTGCGCAAGGGCCGACAGAAGCCGAACTGATTGCGGCCAAGAAAAACATCACAGGCGGTTTTGCGATGCGTTTTGATACCAATAAAGAGCTATCCAGTTACGTGGCTATGATAGGTTTTTATGAAATGCCGCTGGATTATCTGGAAACGTTCCAGAAAAACGTCGAGCAAGTAACGGTAGCGTCGGTAAAAGAGGCTTTCAAGCGGCGGATTGATCCGCAATTGATGCAAACGATCACCGTAGGCGGGAGTGACAAGAAGAGTGAAAAATAAGCTCAGAATCATCGGCGGAGACTGGCGCAGTCGGCAGGTAAGCTTTATCGATGCGCCGGGCTTAAGGCCGACGCCGGCAAGAGTCAGGGAAACAGTATTCAACTGGCTGCAATATGAGATTTTCGGCAAACAATGTCTGGATTTGTATGCCGGCAGCGGCGCGTTGGGTTTTGAGGCTGCTTCCCGTGGCGCAAAGGCTGTCGTCCAGGTGGAAAATAATAGCCAGGCCTGTCGAAGTTTACAAGACAATGCAAAAGTGCTGTCTGCCGCGCCGATAAAAACAGTGCAAAGCGACGTATTGCGCTATTTGGAGGGCGATGCGCAGCTGTTTGATGTGGTGTTTCTCGATCCGCCATTCGGCTTAGATCTGGTTGTGCAAACCTGTGTGCTCCTGGAAAAAAACGGCTGGCTGGCGAAGCATGCCAAGATTTATGTTGAAACGGAGCGTATTTTTGATTTCGGGACGGCTATGCCTGAAAACTGGCAGCAGTTAAAAAGTAAAACTGCCGGTGAAGTCGGCTACCATTTGTTTGGGCGGACTTAATGCATTTAAATGACTATTTAAAACCAGTGACTTAGTATAAAATTCCCGATTTTTTGAAAATTACTCACTATGCAAATCTCTGCAATCTATCCTGGCACTTTTGATCCGATTACCAATGGGCATATAGATTTGATTGCCAGGGCTTCTAGGCTTTATCACCGGGTGATAGTGGCCGTGGCGGTTAACCGGAACAAAACTCCGCTGTTTTCGCTGGAAGAGCGGGTGGCTTTGGCTACAGCGGTTACTGCGGATTTTTCCAATGTGCTGGTGATCGGTTTTGACAACTTGTTGGTTGAGTGTGCCAGGCAGCAGGGCGCTAATGTGATTTTGCGCGGCCTGCGCGCCGTATCCGATTTTGAATATGAGTTTCAGCTGGCAGGGATGAACCGGCGACTGGCGCCGGAACTGGAAACGGTGTTTTTAACCCCGGCCGAACAATATGAGTTTATTTCTTCGAGCATGATCCGGGAAATTGCCCAATTGAACGGCGATGTGTCGTGTTTTGTCCCTGACCTTGTTCATCAGGCTTTGATTAACAAATTCAACGGTGAATAAGGTATGACGCTGGTTATCGATGAAGGTAAGTGTGCCCGGTGTGGCGTTTGTGAGCCCGAGTGTCCGCATGAGGCTATTAGCCAGACCGAGAATGCTTATATCATTGATGCCAATTTATGTAGCGAATGCCGCGAGCGTTATGGCACGCCTCGATGTGAAGAGGTATGTCCCAACAAGGCTATCGATAAACCTAAAGATAGTTTGTATAAAAAGTGTTTAAATTTATTTGGTTGAACAAGCTATTGTTCATTAATGCGGTAATCTGTAGGAGAGTGTATGGCCCTTATTATTAAGGACGAATGTATCAATTGTGATGTTTGCGAGCCGGAATGCCCGAATGGCGCGATTTCTCAAGGTGATGATATTTATGTCATTAATCCTGACTTGTGTACCGAGTGCGTAGGGCATCATGATCTGCCGCAATGTATAGAAGTATGTCCGGTCGATTGTATAGACAAAGACGCCAAGCATGTTGAGGACAACGAAAGCTTATATCAGAAGTATTTGAAATTGATAGCTTAAGTAAGGTGTTACGTGTGCGCCTTGGAAACTGAGGCGCGCGGCACGCTCTAAGGGTTTAATCAATTCTTGGCTCTATGTCACTTTGTCAATTTTGAATTTATAGACCACGAAAACCAAAAATTAAGTTTTGTAGCGGCTTTTCTATTACCCCTTTGGGTGACCGACTGCGGGTCTCTATTCCTTTGAAAATTTCCGTTTTTTTCGTGGAAAATGAT
>CANNNN010000039.1 GCA_947506075.1 Methylococcaceae bacterium | reverse complement strand
TACCTTCAAAAGCCTGAATTCTTTCACGCTCGCCTTCTTTTACCTTAACTTGTACAACAACCGTGTCACCTGGACCAAAGTCAGGAATCTGTCTCAGTTGTTCCGTTTCCAATTCATCAATAATATTGCTCATTACCACACCTTAATTTAAACCAACTCCACAATAAATTCTTTAAGCAACTTTTCCTGCTCTGCACTCAAAATCTTTTTTTTCAATAAATCCGGTCGTCTTTGCCAGGTTCGACCCAAAGCCTGCTTCATTCGCCAGCGGCCTATATCGGCATGATTGCCGCCCAATAAAACCTCCGGAACCGAACAACCTGCAATCTGTTCGGGTCGGGTAAAGTGCGGGCAATCCAGTAAGCCATCGCTGTGCGAGTCCTGCTGGGCCGAGTCCTCATCACCGAGTACGCCCGGCAACAATCGTGTCACTGCATCAATAACGACCAACGCCGCCAGTTCGCCGCCACTGATCACATAGTCACCGATAGACCACTCATCATCGCAATCTTGTTCGACAAAGCGTTCGTCAATTCCTTCGTAACGCCCTGCAACCAAAATTATCTGTTTGACTTTACTGGCCTCTGCCAGCAAAGCCTGTGTAATCGGTTTTCCTTGGGGACTCAAATAGACCACTTTAGCCGTTGCAGATCCTGCCAGCTTTGCAGCATTAACTGCGTCATGCAAGGGCTGATATTTCATGACCATGCCCGGGCCACCACCATAAGGGCGGTCATCAACAGTCCGGTGTCTATCGTTGGTATAATCCCGTGGATTCCATGCCGACAAACTAACGATGTTGCGTTCGATTGCCCGGCCTGTGACACCGCATTCCGCTGCCGCTATCACCATTTCTGGAAATAATGTTACAACATCAAAATGCATTGACAATTAAAACTCAGGATCCCAGTCTACAATCATTCTGCCAACAGCCAGATCGACGCTGATGATCGTTTGTCCCTGTAAAAAAGGAATTACCCGCTCTCGCTCCCCCTGAACAATGATCACATCATTAGCGCCTGTTTCAAGCAAACTATCGATGATGCCTAGCTGCACACCTTCAATCGTTTCGACACTCAAACCAATCAGGTCAGACCAGTAATATTCGTTTTTAGCCGCTTTAGGTAATTGGTCCTGGGTTATGAAAACATCCCAACCCATAAGACTTGCTGCTTGATCCCTATCGCCAACATCGGACAGTTGAGCGACTATGGTCTTGCCCTGAAGCTGCCCATCAACGATAGTAACCGTCTTTGTTTCATCGTTTTTTTTCAGCAACCAAGGAGAATAAGTTAAAATATTTTCCCTCGGATCAGTAAAGGAAAATACCTTAACCCATCCCTTTATACCAAAAACGCCGGAAATCTTTCCAACGTTTATATGCTGCTCTGACAACTTAAGTTTAAGCCGCCGCGCTGCGTGCGTCTTTAATCAATTTTGCAACGCGCTCGGAAGGCTGCGCGCCATTGGATTTCCAATAATCAACGCGATCGCAATCTAAACGCAACTTCTCTTCATTGCCACGTGCCAATGGGTTAAAAAAGCCAAGCCGTTCAATATAACGACCGTCACGACTGTTTCTGCTATCGGTTACAACAACATGGTAGAAAGGACGATTTTTCGCGCCACCTCTGGAAAGACGAATGGTTACCATCTAAGATCCTTAAAAAACATTTAGTAATTGTTAATCGGCGAATTTTACGCGATTTTCTCTATAAGTAAAGAACAACAGACAATCCAGCAAATTCATTTACGCAAGCCAGCGGATAAATCGCAATAAACTACCGGCGCATACCCATGCCGCGCACATTATTTTTTATGCCTCGCATCATATTAGCCATATTGCCGGCTTTGAAGCGCTTCATCATTTTTTGCATCATCAGAAACTGCTTCAAAATACGATTAACATCCGATAACTGCTGTCCGCAACCGTTAGCAATGCGCTTCTTTCGATTGCCTTTGATCAGATCAGGATAACGTCGTTCCTTCATGGTCATCGAATTAATCACCGCAATCTGCCGCGACAATTCCTTGTCATTAACCTTATCTTTCATTTCCTGAGGAATCTCGCTCATGCCCGGCAGCTTATCCATCATCGAACCGACCCCGCCCATATTCTGCATTTGCTGCAATTGCTCGCGAAAATCCTCCAGATCGAAGGCCTTGCCCTTTTGCAATTTTTTGACCAGTTTTTCGGCCTTTTCTTTGTCGACTTTCTGCTCAATCTCTTCTATCAGACCCAGCATATCGCCCATACCCAAAATACGGGAAGCTATACGATCCGGATAAAAAGGCTCCAGCGCATCGGTTTTTTCGCCCATGCCGATAAACTTGATCGGCTTGCCGGTAATATGGCGTATCGACAACGCCGCCCCGCCCCGGGCATCACCATCCGCCTTGGTCAGAATAATCCCGGTCAACGGCAACGCATCATTAAAGGCTTTTGCGGTAATCGCCGCGTCCTGCCCGGTCATGCTATCAACAACGAATAAGGTTTCAATAGGATTGATCGCCGCATGCAAGGCCTTGATCTCTCCCATCATTTCATCATCTATATGCAGACGACCTGCGGTGTCGATAATAATGACATCAAGGAACTTCCTCTTGGCCGCGTCTATTGCGTTCTTGGCAATATCCACCGGATTTTGCGTTATATCACTGTCAAAAAAATCCAAGGAAACTTCATTTGCCAGTACCTGCAATTGCTTGATTGCCGCAGGACGATAAACGTCAGTACTGACTACGCCGACTTTTTTCTTTTGATTTTCCTTTAGCCAGCGACCTAGTTTCGCCACCGTGGTGGTTTTACCCGCACCTTGCAAACCGGCCATTAAAATAATCGCAGGCGGAACGGCGTTAAGATTCAACTTTTCATTGGCCTCACCCATCACCGCAACCAACTCAGCCTGAACCAATTTGATCAGCGATTGACCGGGCGAGAGACTGGACTGAACTTCCTGCCCCAACGCGCCTATTTTGATACGCTCGATAAAGTCCGTAACGACCGATAACGCAACATCAGCCTCAAGCAACGCCATACGCACTTCGCGCAGGGTGTCCTTGATATTGTCTTCAGTCAAGCGCCCCTGACCCTTAATTTTTTTAAGTGTGCTACTTAATCGATCGGTTAAATTATCAAACATATCAGTGTCTTTATTAAATCTTAAGGAAACCACTCACTAACACAAATGCGCTAGGACTATTTAGCGGGATATATTAACATAGCCTTTGAGGCCTTTGCATTAAACTGAAGGGAATTTGTGACACCCTGTAGATGCGTTTTGTCGCATTCACAGCAATCACCCTAAAGACAAAGCCCACACATGACAGCAGTGTTAGCTAATTTGATCACAACCCAAATAAACGACTCTTAATGAACGCCACACTCGCAACCCTGGCTATGTGTACATATCTAGCAAGCACATTACTGATTGCCAGGGATACTAAACAGAACAAGAGACAGCATACACCGGTTTATCTAGCATGGATCGCCGTATGTGCGCATGCTTTATATATCACTATCGCTCTCGGACAAAACAACAGCTTCAACTTCAGTTTCATCGGCACTGCCTCCTTGGTTTCGCTGATTGTCGCACTGCTGTTGCTGATTGCAACAATCAACAAACCTGTCGAAAAACTGGGCATTGTAATATTCCCTATTGCCGGCCTGATGCTGGGACTGGACCTTAATCTTCCAGAAAAACCCCACCTGCTGCACGCCCATAACTGGCAGATGAGCACTCATATCTTAACCTCGATTGTCGCATTTAGCCTGCTAAACATCGCAGCCCTGCAAGCTATATTACTGGCCATTCAAGACCAGCAACTTAAGAGCCATCCGCCCAAACGCTTGGCCCAGTCTTTGCCGCCCTTGCAAACCATGGAAACATTATTGTTTCAAATGATAGGGATCGGGCTTTTTTTCCTGACCCTGTCATTGATCAGCGGCTTTATTTTTATTGAGGATTTATTTGCACAGCATCTGGTGCACAAGACGGTTTTATCCATTATCGCCTGGATCATTTTTTCCAGTTTATTGATAGGCAGACTGCGCTATGGTTGGCGAGGAAAAACCGCAGTTCGCTGGACTTTAGCGGGCTTTGTTTTACTGCTGCTGGCTTATTTTGGCAGTAAACTGGTGTTGGAAATTATTTTGCACAGGTGAGGCAATTTCCACCCAATGAATCTTCTTAAAAGAAATATCCACGAAAAACATGCTTAGCCCGGTAAATTTAGAAAAACGATTATTTCGATTTTTTTTCGTGGATTCTTCTTCAATTCAATAACTATGCTGGAAACCTCCAAAGACACGCTCGATCCTTCCGACTGGAACTCCTTTCGCCTGCAAGGTCATCGCATGCTGGACGATATGATCGATTATCTTGAACACCAGCGAGAGCAGCCGGTCTGGCAAGCTATGCCTGACGAAGTGCGAAAATCCTTTCGACAACCCCTTGATGACGGACAGCATGACCTTACCGCTACGCATGAACTATTCATCAAAACAGTACTGCCCTATGCACTGGGCAATGTCCACCCCGGCTTTATGGGCTGGGTTCATGGCGGAGGCACTCCGGTCGGCATGCTTGCGGAAATGTTGGCCGCAGGATTAAACGCCAATCTCGGCGGACGCGATCAAGCGCCAATCGAAATAGAACGCCAGGTCATGCAGTGGGTTCGGGAATTGTTTAATTTCCCCAAAACCGCAAGCGGCCTGTTTGTGACCGGAACCTCAACGGCCAATCTGATCGGCGTGTTGATTGCCCGTACCACCCGCTTAGGCGCTGATGTGCGCCAGCAAGGCATTGCTGTAAACGACTCACAATTAGTCGCCTATGCCTCGGCCAGTGCTCACATCAGCCTGACCCAAGCCATGGATATTGCCGGACTGGGCAGTAATGCATTACGTAAAATACCTGTCAATCAACAATACCAGCTGGATATAACAGCACTCGAACTGGCTATTGCCGAGGACAAAAAATCCGGTAGACTGCCGTTTTTCATTGCAGGAACAGCGGGCAGCGCTGATGTCGGGGCGATTGATAATCTTCAGGCTATTGCCGAGCTTTGCCGACGCGAAAATATCTGGTTTCACGTCGATGGCGCATACGGTGCACTGGGCATGCTAGCGCCGGATATTGCACCACGCTTGCAAGGCATAGCACATGCCGATTCGATAGCCTTTGATTTTCATAAATGGGGACAAGTTCCGTATGACGCAGGCTTTATCCTGGTAAGGGACGGCGAGTTACATCAAGGCACTTTTTCCTCGCCCGCCGCTTACTTGAAGCGCGAATCCCGAGGCATGGCGGCCGGTTCACCATGGCCGTGCGATTTTGTACCGGATCTGTCGCGCGGTTTTCGGGCACTTAAAACCTGGTTCACAATAAAAGTCTATGGCGAAGAAAAGCTAGGCCGGGTTATTTCAAATACCTGCACACTGGCCCAGCACCTGAAGCGGCGTATCGAAGCCGAACCGCGACTGGAACTGCTCGCACCGGTTGCGCTGAATATCGTCTGCTTTCGCTATCGTAGCACAGAGGCCAACCAGGTTAATGCTGAACTGGTTATTGCATTGCAAGAATCGGGTATTGCCGCACCCTCATCGACGACACTTAACGGACAGCTGGCCATCCGGGCCGCAATCGTTAATCATCGCACCACCGTCGACGATATCGACGCGCTGATTGAAGCCACACTCAAATTCGGTGAAATCATCACTCGCAGCACCGGCTCCTGACTGGCTTGCTTGCTGCATTGATACCCTCCCTGGCGATAGAAAATGCCCAACCCTAGGAAAAACTAATGCCCACCAATGAACTGATCGGCCTGGCAAAACTGATGCGCATGGCCTACTCCGGCCATGACCTTGCCCCGCTGGGCACACAATTAATCGCTCGCGCCGAAACCGATACCAGCGGCCATGCGCTGATGGATTTATCCACGGTATTGCAACTTCGGGGCAATCGAAACTTGGCTTTGACGATGCAGACCCAGGCTATCCAAATTCAACAAATCTACTCCCTACCTGCCGCCACAAAAACCGCCAAAATTCGGCTGCTGGCGATCATGGGCGCAGGTGATTTAATGGCCAATACGCCGGTGGAATTCCTGCTGGAGAATGCCGATGTTACACTCGATATCGTCTATGTAACGCCTGACTTACCGTTACCCGACCAGCTTCCGGATCACGACGTGTTGTTCGTCGCGATTGCCCAATCCGATCAAAACATGCAGCAGTTAAATGAGCTTCATACGGCGCTCGCTTCCTGGCCGCATCCGGTATTGAACAAGCCTGAGCGCATTGCATTAATGTCGCGCGACCAGGCCTGCTCATTGCTAAAAGACGCTCCCGGCGTAGTTATGCCGAGCACCTTACGCATAGCTAGACAGATTCTAGAGCAAGTTTCAGATGCACAACTGCCGATGACTGAGGTGCTGGAAGACGGTAGCTTCCCGATTATTATCCGCCCCGTTGATTCCCACGCAGGAAAAGATCTGGATAAAATCGAGGATGCTGATGCATTGGGTGTTTATCTGCAAGACATGCTCAACAGCGAATTTTATGTATCCCGTTTTGTTGACTATCGCAGCCCTGATGGTTTTTTCAGAAAATACCGGATCGTACTGATCGACGGCAAACCTTTTGTTTGCCATGTCGGCATATCCGAACACTGGATGATTCATTACCTGAATGCCGGCATGGCCGAAAGCGCCGAAAAACGCAGCGAAGAAGAAAAATTCATGATCGATTTCGACAGCCGGTTTGCCTGTAAACATGCCGCAGCCTTGCTAGCCATCTACGAACGGGCAGGACTGGACTATCTGGGCATCGATTGCGGCGAGACCGCTGATGGTAAGCTGCTGATTTTCGAGATAGACAGCTGCATGATTATCCATGCGATTGACCCTGTAGACATCTTTCCGTACAAACAGCCGCAGATGAACAAGATATTTTTTGCGTTTCGCCAAATGCTGCTTACAGCAATGCAGCGCAACGACATCAAAATCATCAATACGCTTTAGATGACAACGCTTTAACTATTGTGCAAAACTCGCCACCGACACCTTACAAGCTGCCGACCATCAAACAACTCCTGGCTACAGGCGGCGATGCGCGCATCGCCATCGATCCGTTAAGTGGACTGAATAAATACGGCTGCTCACCGGTTCCTGACGCTCAGCTACTGGCCTTTGGCTCTTCAACGGCCTCAAACATTTCCCCGGAAGCTTATGCCGTTGCAAACCGGCTGCATGAAAAATTACTGCAAGCCCTCAGCACCGAGCCGCCCGCAGTCGTTTATGCCCTGGAAATAAAGCGGCTACGCCAGGATTATCTGGACTTATGCGAGTTATCGGAGTTTGACGGACTGGAGCTTATTTTATCCCCATCGGGCACCGACCTCCACGCGCTGGTCGCCCAATATACGGGTGGCGGAGTATCGAAACCGGCCCTGATAATCATGGTGGAAGCCAATGAAACCGGTAGCGGCGTGGCCTCAGCCTTAAATGAAAACCCCGTCGCCGGCAATAACAACGTTGAAGTCGCACAAGTTTGCATACGACTGGATGACGGGATGCCGAGACTATTAGCGGAAATTGATGCTGAAGTGGAATACCTGGTTAATAAAGCCGTTGCCTCAGATCGACGCGTGCTGTTGATCCTGGTTGACCAGTCCAAAACCGGCTTAATCGCACCGAGTCTATCCTGCGTGCTGTCGCTACATCAACGCTATCCCGACAACATTGATGTACTGGTCGATGCCTGTCAGTTCCGGATCGCGATACCGACTTTACAGGCCTATCTGGAACAGGGGTTTATGCTCGCATTGACCGGCTCAAAATTCCTGACAGGCCCGTCTTTCTCTGCCGCATTACTGGTTCCAGAAACCGTCGTTAATCGTTTCCAAAAACGCGGATTTCCACGAGGCTTGCTGCCGGGTCATAACCCGGATAGCTGGACCGCAGATGAAACTCTGGAGCAGCCCGCCAATTTCGGATTGCTGTTGCGCAGTGCTGTGGCCCTGGATGAGTTGCGCAGGTTTCGCACCGTACCTAGAGCATTCATCATAAATTTCATCATGGCTTTTGCAAAAACTATCTCGCAACGCATGATTTCAGATCCTCATTTCGAACCCTTAGCCGTGCCCCAGCTCGACCGTCGCCCGTTAATAGAGGCCGATAGCTGGGATCATCTGCAGACCCTCTTTCCGTTTCTGCTTTATGAGCTCCAGTCTGCCGAACGGATACCGTTAAGCCGCGAACAGACCCGGAATGTCTACCAACAACTGCCCATCAAACTCGAGCGCCCCGAAAGCGATGCCGGCTCAATACGCTGTCAACTTGGACAGCCTGTTGCCTGCGGCATTCGTAACGACATACCGGTAAGCGCCTTGCGTTTATGCATCAGTTCACGGCTGATTGTCGAAGCGGCAGACCGGGGCGATAAGGGTCTTGCAATCATTAACGATGCGCTGGCCGCTTTAGATAAAACCGCCGCTATAGTCGATGCGCAGAGCGGTTGTCGAGATCGCGCAGCTGCAAGGCCAGCTGCGGATAGTCGGTAATCAGAATATCGACCTTCAAATCCAGCGCTTTTTGAATTTCCTCGGTACTGTTGCAGGTATAGACTCCAACCCTTTTTCCGTGCTCACGCAAAAGCGCTGCAATAGCATTGTTGTGAATGGCTATAGGCAGGCAAAATCCGGCCAGAAAGCTGTGATCGCTCATGCCGGGCATTCCTGCCCGGCACCCTGCGGGTAAATGCAAATTCGCTCCCGGCGAATTTGTCAGAAACCGTTCAATGTCCGCTTGGGTATGATGGTCGGACAATAGATAATGAAGCGGAAAATCCGGTGCCTGTTGCCGCGCGAAAATCAGTGCGGGCAAGCTGAACGAAGAAATAAACACGCCATCTTCAGCCGACGTGCCGATGATAGCCAGAATTTGCTGTATTTTTCTTTCCAGCCGATGGCGAGATTCTCCATCGCGGCTTTTAAGCTCAATATCAAGGCCGCAACGCCCCCGGAAACTATCGATAAACGACTTAAGGCTCAAAACAGCTGCCGGTGCGGCATAGGGCGAACCGCATCCTACAAAATCCATTTGTTGTAGCGCTGCGAAATTAAAATCAGCTATGCATTTTTCCGGATGGCCCAATTTTTCCAGTCGCCAGTCATGCCAAAGCACCGGCACCTGATCCTGGCTTAATTGCACATCGGTTTCTATGCCGTCGATCGGGAATTGCAACGCATAATCAAAGGCGGCTCGGGTATTTTCGCCGATTAAAGCACCAGCCTCCTTATTTCCTCCTCGGTGAGCAAAGATCAAACATCTGCCTTGGCTGTTCACTGATTTTTCCGGTGCAGTGAGGCGGTCATAAAAATCTCGGTTTTTAATCGCGGTGATGCTAACCCGGCGGCCAGACCATTTGCCGACCGCCCAGCAGATGCAAATGCAGGTGATAAACGTCCTGTCCGCCATGCCTGTTGCAGTTAAATACGGTTCTGTAGCCGGCTTCGGACAAGCCTTCCTGTTTAGCCAGCATTATCGCGGCCTGCAATAACTGACCAGCTAGCAGGGTGTCATCCAGATCATTCAAGGTTGCAACGTGGCGTTTGGGGATGATCAGGATATGTGTCGGTGCCTGGGGTTTGATATCCCTAAAAGCCAGGATATTGTCATCTTCAAAAACCACATCAGGCTTGATAAGGCCTGCAACCATTTTGCAAAATATACAATCCGTCATAGCTTCTACCTTTAGTTTGGTGAATGAATCGCCGGGGCGCTGTTACATTTCTACGCGGCCATTAAACGCATGGGATAAGGTGCCGCTATCGGTAAACTCCAGTTCGCCGCCCATCGGTACGCCGTGTGCGATTCTGCTGGCCGGCACTTGATGTTTCCTGGCCAGTTCACCGATAAAATAAGCGGTTGCCTCGCCTTCTACCGTTGAATTGGTCGCCAGTATCAGTTCCTTGACCCGGCCTGTCGCCAGCAGCTGTTCGAGCTGATCCAGGCCGAGTTCGTCGGGACCTATTCCGTCCAGCGGGGACAAGCGACCATGGAGTACAAAATAGCGGCCCTTGAACACCGCTGCCTGATCGACTATCCAGGCATCGGAAGGGCTTTCTACGATGCAGAGCATTTCATCATTTCTTGACTGATCGGCGCAGGTTTCGCAGATTTCGCCTTCGGTCAGGGTGCGACATTGTCGACAATGGCCTAATTCCTCAATCGCTCGCAGCACCGTTTTAGCCAGTATTTTTGCACCATTTCGATCGCGCTGGAGCAGGTGAAAGGCCATGCGTTGAGCTGACTTAGGCCCGACCCCGGGCAGGCAGCATAAACTCTGTATCAACTGCCCCAATAAGCCCGCTTTGTTCATAGTAAAGAGGTTTCCATATTAAAAAGGCAGCTGAAATCCGGGAGGCAAGGGAATTCCGGCAGTTACATCGAACATTTTTTCTTTTTTCATTTTTGCGACTTTATTGACCGCATCGTTGATCGCCGCAGCGACCAGGTCTTCCAGCATGTCCTTGTCTTCGCCGAGTAGGGATGGATCAATGGTCACTTTCCTGGCTTCGCGTTTGCCGGTCATCAGGATGGTTACCAGACCCCCGCCGGATTCGCCGGTAACCTGCATCGCGTTAAGCTCTTCCTGAGCCTTCTTAAAATCTTCCTGCATTTTTTGGGCTTGCTGCATGATGTTGCCGAGTGCGTTTTTCATTTATTTTTCTCCATTTTCGTTAGATAGGTTCTATAGTGCCGGGCATGATTCGGGCTCCCATATGTTCTTTTAAAGCCCCAACATTTTCGTCTGCATTAATCGCATCAACCGACTGCTGCTGCCTGTCTTCGCGGGCTTTGGTCAATTGCACGGCGGGGGTCGCAAGCGCGGTTTTATGGGTCGTGATAACCAGTTTCAACGGCGTTTTTCGATAGGCCTGCAATGCCTTTTGTAAGTTTTCTTCGGTGCGGCTACTGTGCAGCTGTTTATGCCCCGGATCCAGTATCAAGGTGCAAACAGTATCGTCAATACTTTCCAGTACGCAATTATGAGCCAATTCCCTGGTTAAACCGTTAATCTTTATCGCGGCAACAATTTCTGCCCAGTTGCCATCTTGGATTTGGACAATACTTTCCGTAGCTTTTTTTTCAGCGAAGATAGCGGAGTGTTGTTTTTCCGGAAGATTGTTAACGGCTTCTGGCTTATGATACCCAGGCTGAGCATGGGGTTGATTAATAGCCTGACGCACCGTAGCCTTTTTAGTCGGCACTGCGCTTAAGCCTTCCGGCCTGAAAGTCAGCATGCGCAGCAGGACCATCTCAAAACCGCTGCGCGGATCGGGCGCCAGCTCCAGGTCCCGTTGCCCTATCAGGCCTATCTGATAATAAAGCTGGATATCTTCGGGAGGCAGCTTATCTGCCAATACAGTAAGCATGTCCGCATCAAAATCCTGATCAATAGCTCCGGGTATCTGTTGCATTAAGGCTATGCGATGCAGGACTTGCAAGATCTGCTGGAGCACATCGCTAAAATCCGGCGTCAAATTGGCTATCTCGTTTATTTTATCGAGTATTGCCGCGCCATTACCGTCGGCCAGAGCCGTTAAAATATCCTCAACCGGTTGTTGCGCGACCGTGCCCAGCATCGCATGGACATCATCGGTGTCGACCTTGCCATTGCCGTAAACGATGGCCTGATCCAGCAGGCTTAAGCCGTCGCGCATACTGCCATCGGCGGCACGCGATAACAGTTTTAACGCGCCGGATTCGGCTGCTATCTGTTCCTGCTGGAGTATGAATTCCATCTGGGTAAAAATCTGGCCGGGCAGCAAGCGCTTCAGATTAAACTGCAAACAGCGGGACAATACAGTGACGGGGATTTTATGTGGATCGGTGGTGGCCAGCAGGAATTTTACATGCGGAGGCGGCTCTTCCAGCGTTTTCAGCAAGGCATTAAAACTGTGCCCGGACAGCATGTGCACTTCGTCTATCAAATAGACTTTATAGCGACCATGATTCGGCGCGTATTGGGCGTTGTCGAGTAAATCGCGGGTGTCTTCAACCTTAGTGCGCGATGCGGCATCGACTTCGATTAAATCCAGAAACCGCCCCTCATCCAGATCGCGGCACACGCTGCATTCACCGCAAGGATTATAGTCCTGGAGGTTTTCGCAATTGATGGCTTTGGCTAAAATTCGGGCAATAGTGGTTTTGCCTACGCCGCGCGTTCCGGTAAATAAATAGGCATGATGAAGTCGATCATGTTGCAAAGCGTTCATTAACGATTTGACGACATGCTCTTGTCCGACAACTTCGGTGAAATTATGGGGACGCCATTTTCTGGCGAGAACCTGATAATTCATTGCAGGCTCGAAAGATAAGAATGATTTGGGCGGCGATCGTGCCAGCCACATCCCGGCACACGAATCTGCTGCTAC
>CANNNN010000038.1 GCA_947506075.1 Methylococcaceae bacterium | reverse complement strand
TTCTTCTTCTGTCAAAATAAGTCTTATTCGTTTTGCTTTGTTTTGCTTATTTTACAGAAGTAGGATATTTGAATATAGTGTCACGAACTTCCGGTTTGTTGTACTAGTTTTGTGGTTTACAAAGTTTAAGTCACGGAACGACAGATGCAATAGCTTTCGACTATCTCTACGAAGCCACGTGTTTGCTTATTTTAATATCTTTACGCAAAGTCATTGACCAATAATTGCAAACTTCCCTGGGAAGTCAGGCATTTTTCATTAAGGTGCTGGATAACATCCTTGTCTAAATAAATGTGGTTTGCACGCTGCGCAGCAGCATAAGTTTTTCGCCACATTTTTATAATACCGTCGAGGAACATGACCGGGCGCTGGAACTGGTTGCGTTGCTGTAAGTCTCCACAAGGCTCTTGTCGGTCGGGATGAGCATCCGAATTACCACAATATGATCTGTATTAATGTAATGCCTATGTAGGACATTACTTTAAACTGTAGCCAATATGAAATGATCATGACACATGACTAATGAATAATGGCTATCGTGTCCAGTCCAGCAACTGGCGATGCGACCACAGGAATGGACACGACATGGAGTGGCCTTAAGACTTCAGTTAAGTAAGAATTTTTCATTTACATAACTGATGTTATGCAGTAGAAACTCATCATCCCGTTTACCGCGCCGAGCACCGAAGCTTTTAACAGGATAGGCCCGCTCCTGTTAAAAGCGAGACGCGCAGGATGAAGCGGTAACCGAGATTAGCCTTGATGGGTATATCAATAATAAATATGCCTCTGAAAACACGGATAGTCCTGACCCCTTATACACAATTACCCATAAACAACCCTGAAGAATTGATGCGGACGGATGGCTTCAAAAGAAGATTTTTCAGCGCTGTCATCAATAAGTCCTCCAACACTACTATAGAATTGACAATCAAACGATTGATTGATATTATAACATTCAATCGTTTGATTTATTTTCTAGCACGCAATACATTGAGGCAGCATGGTCAAAAACGTAAACACCGAAACAGAAACTCCTGATGCTCGCAGCAGACTCATCATCTCGGCATTACGATTGTTTGCTGAAAAAGGTTTTGAGGCCGCCACCACCCGAGAAATCTGTGATGCGGCGGGGGCGAATATTTCGGCCATTCGCTACTACTTTGGTGATAAGGCCGGGCTTTATCGTGCCGTGTTCACCGACCCCATGGGCGAGACAAAATGCCACACCAATATTGCAACATACTCGGGCCTGCCTCTAGCTGAAGCACTAGTCAGGTTTTTCGGGGAATTTCTTGAGCCTCTGAAAAAAGGCGAGCAGATCAGGCTCGTGATGAAATTGCACTTCCGGGAAATGATCGAGCCGACCGGGGTCAGACAACAGGAAATAGATGCTGAAATCAAACCGCAACATGAAGCCCTGGTTGCGATTCTTAAAGAACATTTCGGCCTGCAACGCATTGATGCAGATATGCATCGGCTGGCTTTTTCCATCATTGGTATGGCCGTGTATTTTTATGTCGGGCAAGAGGTCGTTTCGGCCATTTCTCCGCAAGTGTTGAACACCCCCAAAGTGATTGATGTTCTGGCGGAACGTCTGGCCGGTTACTCCGTGTCGATGATAGAAGGCGAAGCCCTGCGTCGCGCACAAGAAGCAAATCATGAGTAATAAAAATCTGCGATTACTAAGCCTGAGTCTGCTGTCCTTGCTACTTTCAGCCTGCGGTTCCAGAGGATTACTGACTACCGTGGGCCCCGATTATCAAACTGCGCCGTTGAAGACAGCGGCCAACTGGCAGGCTACCCAGCGCGTCGGGAATAACTTGCCGGTTGCTCATCAGGGCGAGCCTGCGGACTTAAATCGGTGGTGGGATCGTTTCCAGGATCCGGTTTTGAGCCGTTTTTTAGCGGCAGCCCAACAAGAAAGCGCCTCCGTCGCCGATGCCAGGGCGCGCATTGAAAAGGCCAGGGCCAACCTGGTCGGTGCCGATGCGGCCTTATTGCCCACTATAGATTCCAGCCTAGGCGCAAAACGTTCCTCTTCTTCCTTTGGGGGTGCTCCGTTCGTATGGAACCAGTTCCCATCCGGGCTGCAATCCAGTTGGGAAATTGATTTGTTCGGCGGCTTGGCGCGCCAGCAGGAAGCGGCCCGCAGTCAGCTGGAATCCAGAAATGCAGCCTGGCACGACGCCCGCGTAGCGGTGGCTGTGGAAGTTGCCAATGCTTATCTGGGCTATCGTTATTGCGAGGGCCAAGTGCAAATAGTACAAGCCGACACCGAGTCGCGCCGGGAATCGGCGCGACTCTCGGAAATAGCCGGTCAGGCGGGATTTCGTGCCCCAGGGGATGTCGCGCTGGCCAATGCCAGCGCTTCCGATGGCATTAGAGCCTTGTTGCAACAACAAGCGCAGTGCGAACGTTCGATAAAAGGACTGGTCGCAATGACTGCGCTTGAAGAAACTGAGGTTCGTAAAATATTAACCGAAACGCCGGAGCGAGTGGCAAAGCTGCCCAGTCCGCCTGCGTTCCGAATTGATTCCCTGCCTGCCCGGGTGCTACTGCAACGGCCCGACGTGGCCGCCGCCGAGCGTGATGTCGCGGAGGCCAGCGCCAATATCGGTGTCGAGCAGGCCAAACGCTTTCCGAAGTTAAGCCTGTCGGGCAATATCACGCCAACCTTGCAAAATATTAACGGTTCAGCATTTTTGCTCGCGCAAACCTGGGCGATCGGCCCGACGCTTAGCTTGCCGCTGTTCGATGCGGGTAGGCGGGCTGCCGATGTGGAAGCGGCACGAGCCCAATATAAAGCGACTGAAAGCAACTTTCGCAGCAAGGTACGCACGGCAGTAAAAGAAGTAGAGGATGCCTTGCTGCGCTTGGATAGCGCTGCCGAGCGCCTGCCTCAGGCACGCAAAGCCGTCTCGGGTTACCGAATAAATTTTCTGGCTGTCCACGAACTTTACCAGGCAGGTTTAGGCAACTTGATCGATGTCGAAACATCCCGACGTAATGTTCTGTCCGCTGAAATGGCCGTTAAAGAAATAGAGCAGGAGCAAGTGAGCGCCTGGATCGCGCTGTATCGTGCAGCGGGTGGCAGTTGGGATGAGCATGAAGATACCCAAAAATCTGGCGCAGCAATTCCTACAGCGTCAGGCAAAATAAAACCCGATCAAGTTTTGAATCATCAAGTCGATTTCAGCAGAGGAAAATCATGACAAAAGGAAAAATAGGCGCACTCCTGACAGCCTTAATCGTACTGCTCGGTTTTGGTATTATTGCCGGACGCAGTAACAAGCCCGCCGTCGACCATGTATTTGCGCCTAAGCCTGCGCTTAACATTACGGTAATCCAGCCGGTCTTGCGCGATATTCCTAAGACACTGACTGCCAATGGTTCGATAGCGGCATGGCAGGAGGCTATTATTGGCTCTGAAATAAGCGACCTGCGTTTGATTGAGGTCAATGCGCAGGTGGGGGAAACCGTAAAGAAAGGACAAGTACTGGCGGTTTTTTCTGACGAGAGCGTTTTAGCTGATGTCGCCCAAAGCCGGGCAGCGCTAGCCGAGGCTGAAGCAAACTTGGCCGATGCACGCGATAACGCCGAACGGGCCAAGCATATCTCGGCTTCCGGAGCCCTAAGCAGCCAGCAGGTGAACCAATATCTCACCGGCGAAAAAACGGCTAAGGCCAAGGTGCAGTCTGCCAAAGCGCAGCTGGATTCGCAAATGTTGCGGCTGAAATATACCAGGATTCTGGCCAGCGATGACGGGGTTATTTCTTCCCGTAGCGCTACCTTGGGGGCAGTCGCTACCAAGGGGCAGGAATTGTATCGCATGATCCGGAAAAACCGGCTGGAATGGCGAGGCGAAGTCACCGCCGCCGAAATGGCGAAACTTAAATCCGGCATCACGGTTAACGTCGATGTGCCCAATGTTGGCAGTATCAAGGGCAAGCTTCGCGCACTGGCGCCGACCTTGGATGAAAAGAGTCGTAATGGTCTGGTCTATGTTGATTTACCCGAAGCTACCCAGCACGGCTTGCGCTCAGGGATGTTCGCCAACGGAGAATTCCAGCTCGGCATGAATGCCGGTCTGACTATCCCTCAGACTGCACTCTCTTTACGGGAAGGCTTCAGCTATGTCTTCAAACTGGGCGAGCAAAATGGCGAAATAGCCAAAGTCTCCCAAGTCAAGGTGCAACTGGGTCAAAGAACCGATGACAGTTTTGAGATTCTCTCGGGACTCAAACCGGATGATCGTCTGGTTGCCAGCGGCGCTTCGTTCCTGGCCGATGGCGATACTGTAAGAGTGGTGCAGCCATGAACGTCTCTTCCTGGTGTATCCGTAACCCCATTCCGGCGCTGATGTTGTTTGTGCTGCTGAGCTTCGGCGGATTATTAAGTTTCCAGTCGATGAAGGTTCAGAACATGCCGGATCTGGACTTGCCCACGGTGACGGTCTCGGCGTCCTTGCCCGGTGCTTCGCCGTCCCAACTGGAAACCGAGGTGGCACGTAAAATTGAAAGCGCTATCGCCACCTTGCAAGGCCTAAAGCACATCAACACTAAAGTGCAGGACGGCAGCGCCATGATTACTGCCGAATTCCAACTGGAAAAGCCGGTGCAGGAAGCCCTGGACGATGTACGCTCCGCCGTTTCCAAAGTGCGTTCCGATTTGCCTGGCGATTTACCCGATCCTATCGTTAC
Organism: Methylococcaceae bacterium; assembly: GCA_947506075.1. Taxonomy (GTDB): domain Bacteria; phylum Pseudomonadota; class Gammaproteobacteria; order Methylococcales; family Methylomonadaceae; genus Methylobacter_A. The sequence continues at coordinate 7,764 of CANNNN010000038.1, read as the reverse complement.
CAAGCTGGATTTGGCCGGTTCGCCAATCCTGGCGTTTACTGTCACTTCCACTCAGCGCGATGACGAAGCGCTCTCGTGGTTCGTAGAAGACATGATTGCCAAAAAATTGCTCAGTGTGCGTGGTGTGGGTCAGATTAGCCGAGTGGGCGGTGTTAGCAGGGAAGTGACCATCGCCCTGGACCCAGTCAAATTACAATCGCTGGGAGCTACGGCTGCCGATATTTCCCACCAGTTGCGCGCGGTACAAAGAGAAAGCGCTGGCGGTCGTACCAATTTGGGTAGCGGCGAACAGCCAGTACGCACTTTAGCCAATGTTACTTCGGTTGAAGAACTTAGGCCGCTGCAACTGTCGTTGGCAGATGGTCGCCGGATTCGGCTCGACCAGGTCGCTACGATTGACGATACCGTAGCTGAAGCTCGGTCGCTGGCTTTGCTCAACGGTAAGCAGGTGGTAGGGTTTGAAGTGACTCGTAGCCGGGGTGCCGGCGACGTGGAAGTAGGCGCAGGCGTGCAAAAAGCCTTGGAAGAATTGCGGCTTGCCAACCCGGATATAGAATTTACCGAAGCGTTCAATTTTGTCACGCGGATACAGGAAAATTTCCAGAGCTCCATGACCATGCTTTACGAAGGCGGCTTGCTGGCCGTGTTGGTGGTCTGGTTGTTTTTAAAAGATTGGCGGGCGACTTTCATTTCTGCCGTAGCCCTGCCGCTGTCGATCATTCCGGCCTTTTGGGGCATGGCGTATTTGGGCTTTTCCCTGAGTGGCATCACCTTGCTGGCCTTATCTTTGGTGATTGGTATTCTGGTGGATGATGCTATCGTCGAAGTGGAAAACATCGTGCGCCATTTGCATATGGGTAAAACACCCTATCAGGCGGCGATGGAGGCAGCCGATGAAATCGGCCTGGCGGTGGTCGCGACCACCTTTGCTCTGGTTGCGGTATTTTTGCCCACGGCCTTCATGAGCGGGATTGCCGGGCTTTTTTTCAAGCAATTCGGCTGGACGGTGGCGCTGGCTGTGGTGGCCTCGCTGGTAGTGGCACGGATGTTGACACCGATGATGGCCGCTTATCTGTTGAAAGATAGCGGTCACTTCGATCCACAGGAAGGGCCCATCATGCAAAGCTATATGAAGCTGGCAGCCTGGTGTCTGAAACATCGCCGAACCACGATAGCTGCGGCGGCGGCGTTTTTCCTCGGCTCTTTACTGCTGATTCCTTTGCTGCTCAAGGGCTTCATACCGCCAGATGATAATTCGCAAACTCAGGTTTTTGTCGAATTACCTCCGGGCGCCAACCTGGCCCAAACCAGAGATTCGGCGGAAGCTGCCCGCCAACTGCTAGCAAACGTGCCTTATGTGAAATCGGTTTACACCACGATCGGCGGAGGTTCGGCAGGTAGCAAACCTTCGGCAGGAACTCAAAGCAGCGAAGTGCGTAAAGCCACGTTGACGATTCTGCTGGCTAATCGACAACAGCGACCTGTACACAAACAGGCTATCGAGAAAAACATCCGACAGGCGCTGCAAAGTCTGCCTGGCGTACGCACCAAGGTAGGTCTCGGCGGATCGGGCGAGAAATACATTCTGGTACTGAGCGGCGATGATCCGCAGGCCTTAAACACTGCAGCCCGTAACGTCGAGCACGATCTTCGATCCATCCCGGGCCTCGGCAACATAGCCTCCAGCGCCGCGCTGGTGAGGCCGGAAATTGCGGTAAGAACCGATTTTTCCCGCGCAGCCGATCTGGGTGTTACCACTGCGGCTATAGCAGAAACATTGCGCATTGCGACCGTTGGGGATTACGACTGGTCTTTGCCCAAGCTGAATCTCGCCCAACGCCAGGTACCTATCGTGGTGAAGCTGGCCGCAGATGGGCGCAGCGATCTTTCGGTGCTGGAACGTCTCGCTGTGCCATCAGGCAAAGCAGGTTCCGGATCGGTGATGGTGAGTCAAGTGGCCGATCTGGAACTTTCCAGCGGACCTGCGGTTATTGATCGTTATGACCGCTCACGCAACATCAATTTTGAAGTTGAACTCTCCGGCCTGCCCTTAGGTGATATAGCTGCCGCAGTGCAAAAACTGCCCAGCATTCGCAATCTGCCGGTCGGGGTAAAGCGGATCAATATTGGTGATGCCGAAATGATGGCTGAACTTTTCGCCAGTTTTGGTCTCGCCATGCTCACTGGTGTGCTGTGCATCTTCATCGTGCTGGTGCTGCTGTTCAAGGAGTTTTTACAGCCGATCACCATTCTGGCTGCGTTGCCGCTTTCTTTTGGCGGCGGTTTTGTAGCGCTGTTATTGACCGGTAAAGCGTTTTCCATGCCGTCATTGATCGGTCTGATCATGCTGATGGGTGTTGCCACCAAGAACTCTATATTGCTGGTGGAGTATGTCATTGTTGCGCGGCGAGATCATGGCATGCCCAGAATGGATGCACTCTTGGATGCTTGCCGGAAACGTGCACGCGCTATCGTTATGACCACCATCGCGATGGGCGCCGGCATGTTGCCGATTGCGATCGGCATGGGAGACGCGGATTCTTCTTTCCGCAGCCCGATGGCGGTCGCCGTGATCGGTGGCTTGATAACGTCTACCTTTCTGAGTCTGTTAGTGATTCCGGTGGCGTATACCTATCTGGATGATTTCAATAATTGGATCAAGGCGCTTTGGCGGCGCTATGCGACAATGTTGGCGTCGATTGAAAGCTGACCATCTGGGGAGGATTGTAAACGCTTACAAGTATTTTTCCGCTACTTGAGCAAAATCGGCATTATTCCGTTAACCGGCACCACATCAGCATCCCATATGCGGGAAGTCCTGGCGGTCTTCGATTTTGAACTGGCCGTCGACGAATGTGCTGCTGTTGAGTTGTTGCTCTGATCATGACCTTGTCACTAGCGATTTCCAAGGCTGAATTGCAACACGATGCAAAATAGATTTAAAAAACTAATAAGCCATATTAAAAACCAAATAAACTATATCTTTATTAAAGACAACACCCAATAACACTGCTTATGTATTTTGCATCCGATAATTGGGCCGGTGCGCATCCTGCTATTGCGCAACGGTTGACGGAAGTCTCCACAGGATTTTCAGCACCTTATGGCGCAAGCGCACTTGATCGCAAGATCGAGCAAAGGTTTAACGAGTTGTTCGAACGTGAAGTTGCGGTTTATTTTGTCAGCACCGGCACAGCGGCTAATTCGCTGGCGCTGGCTGCGGTTAATCGTCCGGGTGGAGTTTCCTTTTGTCACCGCGAAGCGCACATGCTGGAAGATGAATGCGGCGCGCCGGAGTTTTTTACCCATGGCGCACGTCTGGCGCCGGTGGATGGGGTAAACGGTAAGATAAATCCACACAAGCTCAAAGCAGAAATCGAACGTTTTCCGCCTGATTTTGTCCATGCGGGGCAGCCGATGGCGATTTCAATTACCCAGGCTACCGAAATTGGCACGCTGTATCAGCCTGATGAAATTTCCGCCATTGCCAAGATTGCACAAGCTTACCAATTACCCTTGCATATGGATGGCGCGCGTATTGCGAATGCGCTGGTTGCGTTGGAACTCACTCCAGCGGAAATGACCTGGAAACTGGGCGTGGATATTGTCTCTTTTGGTGCTACCAAAAACGGTTGCTGGTGCGCTGAAGCCCTGGTTTTTATGAATCCCGAATTAGCCAAGGATTTGCCGTTTATCCGTAAACGCGCCGCGCAACTGTTGTCAAAAAGCCGCTTTATCGCGGGTCAATTTGATGCTTATTTACACGATGAGCTTTGGTTGGATCTGGCGCGTCATGCCAATGCCATGGCCGCGCGCCTGCAAACTGGGATTGTTAACTCTAGCCAGGCACGATTAGCGTGGCAGGCCGAAGTCAATGAAGTCTTTGCCATTTTGGATAAAGCGCACGCGGATCGACTCCAGGAAAAAGGTGCGGTTTTTTATCAGTGGAATCCGCCACGCGCAAAACCGGGTTTATTAGCTGAACATCAAGTATTGCTGCGCTTGGTAACCAGCTTTGCGACGGAAACTGAGCAAGTGGATAGCTTTGTTGAACTTTTAAGATGATGATGATCGATTGCCGCCAACAGCTTGGTCTTAAGAAAGTCTGACGCTCCTAAGCTGAGCCTTGCCATCTTTGCTAGTGATCGTGTAGGCCTGACCAAAACCCACAACATACCGGCCACTTTCTGGGTTTAAGGCAAATAAATGAAAGTCGGTTAAGGTAGCCAATAAACCCAAGACTTCGCCGAATTGATCCTCTAAGGCCTTTAACTGAGTCGTATATAACGGCTCATTTCGTCCTATTGCCCTGCATTCACAGTTAAATACCGCACGTTCACGCGCAAAAAGATTGCTCGATTCTGATTCCGGACGAATAAACATAACCGAGGCCTGCTGATTATTCAGCAAATTAGCCGTATGCGTAGCGAGTTCGCTGATAAAGATATAAAAACATCCCATTTGATCGCGCACAAAGGGAGCGTAACTGAGATCAGGCACGCCGCTTTCTGAAACCGTCGACAGCAACAGTGTTTGTTGTGAAGCGAGTAGCTCTGCCAAGGACTTTTCTTTTTCGGATATTTTTTCTGTGTCGTTCATCTTAAACATACCTAGTGTGTGCCGGAACATAAGCATTTGAAGTCCGAAGCTAAAAATAGGGCGAAATGGTTAAGCTCTTCACCAATCTCAATATGCTAACCATTAAATTCAAACGAGGAAGTAAATGCCCACGCCACGCCCAGCCATGTTATAAACAGTAGCAGCCAGTGCTGTTGATAAACGATACTCTCCTGTATTTCATGATCATCCGACTCATTCGATGGCTGCCTTTGATTTGATGTTTTCTTGAGCTTTCTGCTCAAGTCCCTGACTTTTTCTTTTTTCTGCTTTTTATAGAGAACAATCCCTTGCTGAATACCCTGAGCAACCAGCCGGGTTTGTTCTTTGGTTTGAGCAGGACGTTGAATGCCTTTGGCTATTTTTAACGCGTCCTCTTGCGTTTTCTGCGAGGGCTTTTGATAACTATTTTTAGTCCTGTTGATATGTTGATGATGAATGCATTTTTAATGATACTGCGAGTGGATGGGGATCACGTCGGACCCCGGTTAACCAACCGGATTACCTCACTTAGGCGGCAAATACTTTCTCGCTTTAGAAATATTGAATCCTTCAGGTGTAGGCTTAAATGGATCACCGTTTTCCGTCCAACGCTTTGCTCTGCTTTGAAAAGCACGAAGCTTTTCTATATCCAATTCAACCATTACACAAAAATCATTTTTGCCACCCCTAAGCCGAGCTAAATCACGTTCAAACGATTCTTTAGCCGGGGCACGGACGCGGCTGTCGCCGTAGTTTCTATTATTCACCAAAACAGTGTAAGCATGAATATCCAACGCTGCTGATTCAACCAAGGCAGAAAAGGTATCAAGGTCTTTATTCCAGGCAAGCACCAACAGCGCATCAACTTCGCCCTGAAATGCAATTCTGGCTTTACTGTTTTGTAATTCCGAACAAACCATGACACCAAAACTAAAACCATTATGGCTATAAACAGGTTTTTGCTTTTCTTTATCAGAAAATTTCTTCCAACTTTTTCCAAACTTACTGATGAGTTCTTTATCCTCACCTACAGCGGGTTCAAGCTTGGGTTGCCAAATTCGTAAAGAACAAGGATAGCCCAAACGGGCATCGGTCAAAGTTAAGCATGCCTGACTATAAATGCTTTTTGTTCCAGAATGGCGATATTCCGTACCGGCAATTAGGCTAATACCGGAACCTTGTAGCCGGTTACTAATGCTATTTACCCATCGTAAAGGCAAAGATAATTCCGGCAATATCAAATAATCAGGCTTGGGTTTAAGCTTGATCGCCTGATTAACCAAATCAGAGAGTTTCGTATAACGTTCTAATGATAACTCCGGCTTATCACATGCAGAGGCTGCCCAGCACGTATCAGCAGTAGCCAAGTTGGTGATGGCAATGCGTATTTTTTTAGATTTCCCAACGCCCACTGTTACAGAAGGACGTTTCAACTCATCCGTAAGCTTCTCTTTTTCAGGTTCTGCTTCACCATTTAATAATGCTGGATTGATCCAAACACCTCGAAGAGCGCGCACATAGCTAGCCCATAACTGCAACGGCGCTTTACCAAAGCCAATACACTCAGGGATTAATCCGGAAATTTCTTCAGGGCTATAAGGTCGTGTCGGCAACAAAAAAGGTGTAATAGGTTCAAATTTATTTTTCAGCTTTTTATTTTCATTTAACCGGGCAAACCGAGATGCTTTTAGAAAAGACTTTAAATCAATCCAGCTCAATAATTCTGAATCTTGAAAAACATGAGCAATCTGTAATTCACGCCGTATGCATTCAGAGCTATAGGCATTTGAATTATTGCTTAATAAATCCTTAAGTAACTTTTTATAAGGCGTTTTAGCTAAATCTGCCCATGCCAGTAATGGCGCTTTATTGTGAAAATCTTCACTATCAAATTTAGATTCAAAAAGATCTTCGATGGTTACCAGTTCATCCAGCAACTGAGACATAAACACTTTCGCTAATCTGTGTACTTTATTGCCGGGTTTATCCTCATTCAAAAGATCGACCGGGTAACAACGTGCTGCTGCATCAATAAATGCCCAAGTTAAGGAGCCTTTGGCATAGCGCCAGATAATGTCTGGGTCTGCATTACACTCAACTCCATTGATCAACATTTTCGTTTCGGCATGTTTAGACAATAAAACAAACGCCTCAAGCGATTTACGCACAATGGCTTCTGCCTGACGCCAATCTTTTAGACCAATGGCAAAACCCAATAATCTTGGCAAGTATTGATACTGGGCAAATATCTTGTCGGCTCTCAATACATGGTTATGAGCGAACGCATAAAACTCATCGCGTTGTTTTTTCCATTCATGAGCGGGCAAGTCATGAGCCAAGGTTTCCACATGACGCAGTTGTATAGACCAACTTAAACGCCGAATCGTCAATCCATCCGCACGTCTTAAGGTATCGGCTTCTTCACCAATATTACCCGCCGCCGATAGAACCCTGGCAGCAGTTGTGTGTTCCAATTGATCGGGTGCTGGCATTAAGCGGTATTCGCTGGATAAATCGCGAATTTCTTTTTCTATGCTATCCAGCAAGTCACAACCAGCTTGTCCATCCAGAATAAATAGCTTTTGTTTATTGGCCTGCAACTGAATTTTTGATTTCCCTTGGTAAGACGAGCCCAGATTGATTGTCCAAATATCTTTGTCCTTACCTTTACCATCGGTAAGCACATCACTCCCCAACCTTTTTTGTAAAAAGTCCATGAAAGTTAATGCGTCTTTGATGACGTTAGAGCCGGGATCATGCAGCACCAAAAACATATCGTCTACATAACGGCCATAATGTATCGGTGTAAGTTTTTCACGAATCAACCGGTCCCATTTTTGCAGTAACACATTGGAAATAATGCGCGAAGCAGTCAAACCAATTGTAAGCCCGCCATTTACTGATATTTTCTTTTTGCCTTGCAGCTTATTTGCAAATTCACTGGCTTTGCCTGACCATTTAACCAGTAATCCAGCTAATTGCTTTGTAAAATCAGACTCATGATTACTTAATCGCTCTTCAAGACCAATTTCATTTTGAAACTCATCAGTGGCAATAAAACGGGGATCAAGCAAATGATAGTAACTTTTTAAATCAAGTGAAACTGCAATGATAGGGCGGTCTTGTTCCAGTTCAGAACGAATGGCCTTTAAGCCACCGTTACGC
>CANNNN010000037.1 GCA_947506075.1 Methylococcaceae bacterium | reverse complement strand
TCTTTGCCTGGCATGATTGCCACAAATGCACCGAAATCCATTAAGCGAATGACTTTGCCTTCGTAGATTTTACCGACTTCAACTTCTGCGGTAATTTCTTCGATAAGACGACGCGCCTCTTCACCGGCGGCTTTATCAACAGAGGCCACTTTAACGATACCGTCATCGGTCAAATCGATACTGGCGCCGGTTTGCTCGGTAATGCTGCGGATAGTTGCGCCGCCCTTGCCGATCACTTCACGGATTTTGCTAGGATCAATTTTAAAAGTGATGATACGCGGCGCGAAATCGGACATTTCTTCACGCGTGCTGGACAACGCTTTGTTCATTTCCTCAAGGATATGCAATCGTCCGTGCTTGGCTTGCTCCAATGCGGACTTCATGATTTCTGCGGTAATGCCATCGATTTTGATGTCCATTTGCAGCGCAGTGATACCGTCTACGGAACCTGCAACCTTAAAGTCCATGTCGCCCAGATGATCTTCATCACCCATGATGTCAGAAAGAACAGCAAAACTGTCGCCTTCTTTAATCAGGCCCATCGCGATGCCGGCAACCGGTGATTTAATCGGCACACCAGCATCCATCAACGCCAAGCTGCTTCCGCAAACCGAAGCCATAGAGCTTGAGCCGTTGGATTCAGTGACTTCTGAAACTACACGTATGGTGTAAGGAAATTCTTCCATATTCGGCAACACGGCGGCAACGCCACGTTTCGCCAAACGGCCATGACCGATCTCGCGACGCTTAGGGGAACCGACAAAACCGGTTTCGCCTACGCTGTACGGAGGAAAGTTGTAATGCAGCATGAACGGTTCTTTGTACTCGCCGGCCAACGCATCGATAATTTGCGCATCGCGCTGGGTGCCCAATGTTGCGATAACCAGAGCCTGAGTTTCGCCGCGCGTAAACAACGCCGAACCATGGGTTCTAGGCAATACGCCGGTTCTGACCGTAATCGGTCTGATCTTGTCCAAGGCACGACCGTCGATACGTTTACCTTCGTTAAGAATGGCGTTACGCACGATGCTGTATTCCAGATGTTCGATAATGCCGCGTATGTCACTTTCTGCATACTCGCCATTCGCCACCAGTTTTGCAACGGCAGCGTTTCTGATTTCTTTCAGTTGCTCTTGTCTGACCAGTTTTTCGGCGACTTGATAAGCCGCTTTGATGCCTGCTTCAACTTCTGCTGTAACCAATTTTTTCAGTTCGGCGTTGACTTCTGGAGCTACCCATTCGACAACGCCTGCACCTGCTGCTGCTGCAAATTCATTGATTGCATTAATCGCAACTTGCATTTGCTCATGACCGAATAATACCGCGCCCAGCATGATTTCTTCTGACAGATTGTCGGCTTCGGATTCAACCATCAATACCGCATGAGCGGTGCCGGCAACAACCAATTGCAGCTTGGATTCTTTTAAGGTCGCAGGAGTCGGATTTAACAGATATTCGCCGTCTTTATATCCAACAGTGGCTGCGCCTACCGGGCCGTTAAAAGGCAAGCCAGATACTGCCAATGCAGCCGAAGCGCCCAATAATGCAGCAATTTCTGGATCAACTTCTGGATTCAAGGATACGACAGTTGCAATGATCTGAACTTCGTTGGTATAGCCCTCTGGGAAAAGAGGACGAATAGGACGGTCAATCAGACGAGACGTTAAAGTCTCTTTTTCGCTAGGACGACCTTCTCTCTTGAAAAAACCGCCTGGAATTTTTCCAGCTGCGTAAGCTTTTTCTTGATAGTTGACGGTCAACGGAAAAAAGTCACCGCCACTGGCTTGTTTTTTACCGACGACGGTAACCAACAGCGTTGTACCATCTACATCGATCATCACAGCGCCATCAGCTTGACGCGCTACTTCACCAGTTTCTAATTTAACGAGTCGATCGCCGTACTGAAATTCTTTCCTGATAGGATTCACTATAGGGTTCCTTTGCGTAAAGGTTGGTGGGGGGAGGCATTGTTGTCGGGCTAAGCTACGCTAACCCGACCTACTGCGAAAACGGCACAAGGGTTGCGCCGTTTCTTTGTTCTATTACTTACGTAAACCAAGACGTTCAATTAAAGTGCGGTAACGAGTTAAGTCTTTATTTTTTAAGTAATCCAGCAACTTACGACGCTGATTAACCATGCGCAACAAACCGCGACGTGAATGGTTGTCTTTTTTGTGTTCTGCAAAATGCGGTGTCAAATGAGTGATGTGTGCGGTCAATAAAGCAACCTGGACTTCAGGTGAACCGGTATCAGTTTCTGACTGGCGGTAGGCTTCGACGACTGCTTTTTTTTGTTCTGCTGTAAATGGCATTTGTAATCCCTATGGTGATTAAAAATTAAAAATAAAGCCGTCAACATAACGACTCCTTATGTACACTGTTTCCACGATAGGGTGTAGAAACAGATGTATTCTTACTGCTGTAGCAGAGTTTCGTACTACAGATTAAACAACTTTTTCGGAGCTAGTTTACCATCCAAAGACATTTCTCCCAAGCCTAAAAACACTGCGTCATGATACATACACACCTTGTTCGCTAGCTCCAGTTTGGGAACAAGACTGAAGTCGGGGAACATAACCGACTGCCCCTGTTTTATACTAACCGTCTGCGCCTCAGACAACTGCACAGCAGGCAGACCTTCGAGTGGCTTATCGACATTAATCAGGCATGCAGCCAAACTTTGCTGATCCATGGCTGTCAACTGTTCGATGGTTTTGGCATCTTTAATATTGAATTGCCCAGCTTCCAGTCGGCGCAATTCCTTTACCGTAGCGCCGCAACCCAAGTAATGCCCAATATCTTCGGCCAGCGAGCGAATATATGTGCCTTTTGAACAAAATACGTCCAACATCAACAAATCCGGGCTGTTAGCCAGAGCCTGTGAATCAGACAACAGCTTCAGTTCAAATATCTTAATATGCCTTGCTTTGCGCTCAACCGTTATGCCTGCCCTTGCCAACTCATACAGCTTTTTACCGTTAAGTTTTAAAGCTGAATACATCGGGGGAACTTGGTCAATTTCGCCGGTGAACTTTTCCAGACAGGCTAGGATCAGATCTTTGCTTAACAAAGGCACGGGCTTAGTTTCAAGCACCGTTCCTTCAAGATCTCCGGTATCGGTCATTATTCCAAGCTGTACGACTACCTGATAACGCTTATTATCATCCAACATCAAGCCCGACACTTTGGTCGCCTCACCAAAACACAGCGGCAACAAACCGGTGGCCAATGGATCAAGGCTACCGGTATGCCCGGCTTTATTGGCATTAAACAAGTGCCTGACTTCCTGCAAGGCTCGGTTTGAAGATACGCCAAGACGTTTATCCAACAGCAATATGCCGTGGATATTCAGGCCTGATTTACGTTTGCTCATATCAACCTAGAAAAATAATTTCGTCCACGAAAAACATCAAAGGATACTCTTCATGTTCGTCGTGTCTTCATGGTAATGTTTTTTAAGCTTCGTTAACCGGATTTTCGTCACCCTTGTCCGGATCAACATCGACAGGCATGCCCTGATCAACATCGTCGGGCGTGCCCTGAGCGGAGCCGAAGGGGATCACATCACTTAACAATTCCGAAACCCGCATGCCGGTATCAAAGGAATCATCATAATGAAACCGCAAATCGGAAATATGCCTTAAGCGCATTCTTTTGGCCAATTGATGCCGAATAACCGGCGACAACTCGTTCAACAATTTAACGTTGGCTTTCTTACCTGCCGCATCGACATTCAATACCGTGACATAGACTTTTGCGACAGCGAGATCTTTAGTCACGACCACTTCATTAATCGTGATAAAGCCCAACCTTGAATCATCAATATCGCGCTGCAGAACTAACGACAGCTCTTTTTGCATCTGTGACGATACGCGGGCATTGCGCCCAAACTCTCTTGCCATAAGTCTTACAGTTCCCGCTTAACTTCGATGCGTTCAAACACTTCGATCTGATCGCCAGGTTGTACATCGTTGTAGTTTTTCACACCGATACCACATTCCATGCCCATCTTGACTTCAGCCGCATCATCTTTAAAGCGACGTAAAGATTCCAACTGACCCTCATATATCACTACGTTATTACGCAAGACCCGTATAGGCAGATTTCTCTTCACAATACCGTCGACGACCATACAACCGGCAACCGCACCGAATTTTGGCGATTTAAACACATCGCGCACTTCGGCAAGACCGACGATCTGCTCTCTGATTTCAGGCGCCAACATGCCGCTGATGGCTTTTTTAACCTCATCAATCGCTTCATAAATGATGCTGTAGTAATGCAGGTCTATACCTTTTTCTTCGATCAGCTTTCGTGCAGTCGCATCGGCCCGAACATTAAAGCCCATTAAAATCGCGCCTGAAGCCAAGGCCAGATTTGCATCACCTTCGTTAATACCGCCGACACCGCCAAAAACAACCTTGACTTCGACTTCGTCATTCGATAAGGCCATTAAGGAACCACGCAAGGCTTCGAGACTGCCTTGTACATCGGTTTTAATAACCAGATTGACGCAGGCAAGCTCACCGGTCGCCATTCTGGAAAACACTTCGTCCAGTTTGGAGGCCTGTTGTACCGCATGACGGGACAATTTTTTACGGTCTTCTCTATGCTTGGCCAGATCTTTGGCAATGCGTTCATTTTGCACGACCAGAAATTCGTCACCGGCATTCGGTGTGCCCGAGAGACCTAAAATCTCAACCGGCGCACATGGTCCGGCGCTTTTGATAGTGACGCCATTCTCGTTAAACATGGCTCGAACCCGACCATACTCCTGGCCGCATAACACCATTTGACCGCTTTCCAGCGTACCTTTCTGGATCAGTACCGTTGCGACCACACCCCGACCTTTATCAAGCCTAGACTCAATAACAATCCCCGAGGCAGCACCTTCGATAGGCGCCTTTAATTCAAGGATTTCGGTCTGTACTATCAGCGCCTCGATCAATTCATCGATGCCTTCACCGGTTTTTGCCGAGATTTTCAGGAACTGCACATCGCCGCCCCACTCTTCCGCTAGCACGTTGATCGTAGACAGTTCCTGCATGACCTTGTCCGGATTCGCGTCGGGCTTATCGATCTTATTCATCGCGACAATGATAGGCACATTGGCCGCTCTGGCGTGCTCTACCGCTTCCTTGGTTTGCGGCATCACACCATCATCCGCAGCAACCACCACGATCACCACATCGGTCACGTCCGCGCCTCGGGCACGCATCGCAGTAAATGCGGCGTGACCCGGGGTATCTAAAAAGGTGACCGAACCGTGGTCAGTTTTTACCTGATACGCGCCAATATGCTGGGTAATTCCGCCCGCTTCACCGGCGGCAACCCGAGTTTTACGAATATAATCCAGCAGCGAAGTTTTACCGTGGTCAACATGACCCATGATGGTAACAATCGGCGCCCTAGGGAGAGCGATGCGAGTGTCTTCTTCTTGCGCCTCGGCCAGCATTTCCTGCTCAAGATCGTCATCACTCTGCATAATCGCTTTGTGACCCATTTCTTCAACCAAAATAACCGCTGTTTCCTGATCGATGCTCTGATTAATCGTCGCCATAATGCCAAGTTTCATCAGCTGCTTAATCACCATCGCGGCCTTGACACTCATCTTCTGAGCAAGGTCAGACACGATAATCATTTCCGGTATGGTGACCTCTTTGATCACAGGTTCAACCGGCATTTCAAATTGATGCTTGCCATCATTTTTCACGGTGACACGTTCAGCTTTCTTGCCTTTTTTCTTGGGCCTTTTAGCCTCTCTGCCTGCTCCGGCACGCGTACTTTCTTCCTGTTTTTTTCTATGCAGCACTTCTTGCTTGGCAGAGGCCTGCTGCCTTACTTTGTCGGCATTTTTCTTGATTGACTCTTCTAGGCGTAGATCTTTTTCCTGCTGTTTTTTTCTAGTTTCTGCGGATGCCTTGATTTTGGCCTGCGCTTCAAGATCAACTTTAGGCTCTTCCTTAACCGGAATATCTTCAATCTCCGCTGCAACTGCAAAGGCCGGGGCAGGTGTTTCAACTGGTATAGCTGGTTCAGCTTCAACGACTGCCACAACTCCAGGCACGTCCTGTTCCAAAATGACTGCCGGCGCACTAACCTGCTCTTCGATCACAGGAAGCGTTTCGGCTTGCTGAGCAATCTGTTCATTAAGAGCTGCTTTAGCCAGCTCCAGGTTTCGCTGCTCATCAGAATCGGCTACTTCACGCTTCACATAGGTTTTCTGCTTGCGAACCTCAACGCTGATCGTTTTGGTCGACGTACCGGGGGCGCTCGCCTGTTTAAGCTCACTGACCGTTCTACGCTTTAAGGTCACCCTTTTCAGCGTACCCTCTGCCGCGCCCTCATCCTTACCATGGCGTTTGCGCAAATGCGCAAGCAGCTGCATCTTTTCGTCTTCATTGATCACATCATCAGCAGCACTCGCAGACAAACCCGCTTCTTTCAGTTGCTCTAATAATCGTTCCAGAGGTATTTTTACAACCTCAGCTAATTGCCGTACTGTTTTATTACTCATTTTCTAACCCCTTACCTACTCGCCTGTTCCTCAGCAAACCAAGGCTCACGCGCCTTCATAATCAACTTTGCCGCCCGATCTTCGTTCATTCCTGGAAAAATCAACAAATCATCAACCGCCTGCTCTGCCAAATCATCCATCGTTATAATGCCATGACTGGCCATTTCATAAGCCAAATCCTTGTCCATGCCGTCCATTTCCAGCAAATCCTGTGCAGGTTCTGCCGTCTCTATTTCTTCTTCAGCTGCAATCGCGTTGATCAGCAGCGCATCTTTAGCGCGACTTCTGAGAGCAATAACCAGATCTTCATCAAAGCCCTCAATTTCCAGCATTTCACTAACTGGAACATAGGCGATTTCTTCAACCGTATTAAAACCCTCTTCAACCAAAATCAACGCAATATCTTCATCGACTCCCAGTTGCTCGACAAACAACTGGATGATCTTGTCGGCCTCGGCTTCGCTACTCTCTTCCGCCTTGGAAGCATCAATAACATTCAACTCCCAGCCCGTTAACTGAGTTGCCAGGCGCACATTTTGGCCGCCCCGACCGATCGCCTGAGACAAGTTATCCGAACTGACCGCAAGATCCATGCTGTGCTTATCTTCATCGACGACAATGGACTGAATCTCAGCCGGTGACATCGCATTGATGACATATTGAGCATCGCTGCCATTCCAAAGGATAATATCAACACGCTCACCGGCCAGCTCATTTGAAACCGTCTGCACCCTGGACCCTCTCATGCCGACGCAAGCGCCTACCGGATCAAGTCTCGGATCGTTGCCTTTGACCGCAATCTTGGCTCTGGAACCAGGATCACGCGCCGCCCCCATTACTTCGATCAGGCCTTCACCGACTTCAGGCACTTCAAGGCGGAACAATGCAATCAGTAATTCCGGCGCCGTCCGACTGACAAATAATTGAGGGCCGCGAGGCTCCAAGCGCACATCCTTCAAATAACCCCTGATTCTGTCACCAATACGTATAGCTTCGCGGGGAATCATGTCTTCCTTGGCAATATAGGCTTCCACATGTCCGCCTAAATCCAGATAAACACTGCCCTTTTCAATGCGCTTTACGACACCGGTTATCAATTCACCGACGCGGCTTTGATAAGCATCAACAATTTTCTTGCGCTCGGCTTCCCTGACCTTGTGAATGATAACCTGCTTAGCCGTTTGAGCGGCGATACGTCCGAAATCGACAGAATCAATCTCTTCTTCCACCACATCACCGACCTGGACATCCGGATTGTCAAGTCTTGCAACCTCCAACAAAACCTGGGTCTCGGGAAACTCCACATCACCGTCAATTTGACTGTTCGCATCAACCACATCCCAACCTCTATAGGTTACGTAGTCGCCGGTTTTTCTGTCAATTCTGACGCGCGCTTTAATTTGATTCACGTGACGCTTGATAGTAGCCGCTTCCAATGCTGATTCTATGGCTTGGAAAACAATTTCCTTTTCAATGTCTTTTTCATTCGAAAAAACATCCACCACCAATAAAATTTCTTTATTTGCCACTGCGCCCCCCCTTATCAATTAAATACTCAGGAACCAAACGCGCTTTACTCATCGCGATAAATGGAACCTCATAATTCTGCTCGCCTTCCTGAAGCGTAATCGTATCATCTTCAACTTTTGCAATCAGGCCAGTAATTTTTCTTCGGCCGTCTATGGCTTTAAATAAATGCACTAAGACCGTACTGCCTATATATCGTTCGAATTGGCTCACCTTAAAGAAAGGCCGGTCTTCACCCGGAGAAGAAACCTCTAATGAATAGTTACCTATTATCGGATCTTCGACATCCATGACCCCACTGACTTGATGACTGACTTTAGTGCAGTCTTCAACCAAAATCCCGTTCTCGCTATCAATAAATATTCTTAACAGACCATGTTTAGGATGAGGATTATATTCAATGCCTACGCATTCATAACCTAAACCTTCAACAATTGGTTCGATCAGATTAACCAAATGCTCAGGAGCCTGTTTCATCTTGTTCTCACTTACTTTCGCACAAAAAAAAAGAGCCGCAGGCTCTTCCATTAACATTCACACCGAGCTTATTTACCAAAGCCCAGAAAACAAAAAACCCCAAAATGGGGTTCTCAGTAACCAATCCAATAGTCACTCAATCACCTGCATCCATGCAGTTTTAAATATGGTAGCGGGGGCAGGATTTGAACCTACGACCTTCGGGTTATGAGCCCGACGAGCTACCAAGCTGCTCCACCCCGCGATTGATTCGACTATTATAAGGCATTGCCGAGATTAAGCAAGCTATTTATAACTAAATCTAAATAATGGACAAATATCAGTGATTTCAAACAATGTCCGCGCTTAAAGAATTACCCTGGAAAGCATCAAATGAAAGGACCCAACTGCTGCATTAAAAAACAATTAGACTTGCCAGTAAACATTTATTAGCACTCAACAGCTACCGCTCAAAAGAATGCGCTATATAAGCTTTCGTGCTTTCGACTACCCCATGAGCAAAGCACGAGACCTGCTATTCAATGCCAAGCTTCTGGATTTTGTCTTGCGCATAAGCCTCCAGCGCAGCAATAATCTCGACATTGACCTGCGGCTCACAACGCAACTCTTCCAAGCGCTTGAAATAATCACCCAATGAAACGCCCGAACCCTCTTGCCTACCGATTAGTCGGTTGACACAAAACTCATCCCACCTGATTTGCTCATCGGGAGTCAGCGTTTGCGGATAATTCCTTGCTCGGTATCTAAACAACATCTCAGGGAGTCGGCTATCTGTAAAACTGAATACCGTCTTGGCTAATTTATCGGGTGAAGTTAGCCTAACTTTAGCCATTTGTTTTTTATCGCTGTCAGAAAAAAAACCGCCACTGTAAATCTCTAGATCGGGATCGGCCCGACTTTGCTCACCGCTAGCGGCTTCTTGTTCGACATAGCCTTGCCGACCAAACACGGCCGCCAACTTTTCAGCCAAACCGCTGGCGGCTTTAATCCTGTCGATATGAGCGCTGCATAAGTCCAGATCCAACTCCAATCGCTTTGCATCCTCGGGCCTGATCACAGACACGGGTGCCAGAACCGGGCATTTGTTTATATGCACAGTTTTTAGCGGAATTCTTGCCACACCTTCTGGCAGCTCAGCATTTGAGGTAAAGATTCTCTGCTGAATATCTTCGACAGACAAACTAAGCATAGGCTCAGGATCAATCGACAAATCATAAACAATAACACCATTACTATTCGTTGGGTGCTTACAAACCGCAAGCACTATAGCTAGGCAGTTTTTAGTCGCAAGATATTTACCTGAAACATGCACTACCGGCTTAAAATCGCCTAACTGCAGCAAACCAAGCACTTCGGCTTTAACCCGGTGCTGTAACAGGAACTGATATAGCCTGGGCTGTGCCTGCTTAACCAATTTAGTGATAGCAATCGTCGCATAGACATCCGACAGGGCATCATGTGCCGCCTCATGAGCAATGCCATTGGCTAATGTGAGCTGCTCCAGCCTAAAACTTGGACTACCCTGCTCGTTATCCGGCCACACAATACCCTCCGGACGCAGAGCCCTAGCCGCCCTGACCACATCGATTAAATCCCAGCGCGAATTACCGTTCTGCCATTCTCTCGCATAAGGATCATAAAAATTTCGATACAGACAGTTACGGGTGACCTCGTCATCAAAACGCAGACTGTTATAACCCAGGGTACAGGTATTGGGCTGAGCTAATTGCTGATGAATCAGACGAATGAACTCGGCTTCGGGCACGCCTTTTTGTTCGGCGAGTTGCGGGGTAATGCCGGTGATTAAACAGGCCTCAGGATGAGGAAGACAGTCGTCGGCAGGCTT
Organism: Methylococcaceae bacterium; assembly: GCA_947506075.1. GTDB lineage: Bacteria > Pseudomonadota > Gammaproteobacteria > Methylococcales > Methylomonadaceae > Methylobacter_A. Next base: position 2,161 of record CANNNN010000037.1, on the reverse strand, counting down.
GCAGTAAACAACCAACGGTTCGTCTACGACATTGAAATCAAAATCGGTACGAACACCCGCGAATTGTACTGCCCTGTCTCTACGAGGATCTATACCGAAGGTTTCGTAGTCATGCCAATAAAAGGTTTGCAGATCATGACTACGCTCGGCCATGTTATTTAAATCGCAACCAGGGCTTTTAAAACATCGGTGCGGCTGATCACGCCAACGAAGCTCCCATTCTGATAAACAGGAATACTTCTTACCTGAGACTTCTGAAATTTTTCAGCCAGATCGACAATACTGGACCCAGCATCGACACTGACCGCTTCCGTGTTCATGTAATCGCCGACTGTTCCGCTCATGCCTTGATTGTAAACACTGTCCAAAAAGACTTTCATGCCGTCTTTTTCAGAAAACATACCCAGCAACTGACCTTTGCTATCAATAACCGGCGCACAGGTGATTTTGTGATCCAACATTTTCTTGACCGCATCATTCACCGGCGTGTCTTGAGCCAAGGTGACTAATTTTTTGGTCATATAATCTGCAACAGTAATTTTTGCCAGCATGACGTACTCCTGATTATTATTGTTATTTCTAGTTCCCACACGCTGCGTGGGAACTAGGTATCTGCGGCCATTAATCAACTTTCTCTACGATCCTTGTAAATTGGCCTCGGCGTCCATCTTCTTTCTTTTATCACATTTTTCCACACACACGCATTCCGCTTTGCTCATACCGCCGCCGCATGAACCTTTGATTGCGCGTCTGCCAAAAATAACACCTACGGCCATAATTGCAATAACAATTAACATAACCGCAAAAGTCACTAAAAAATAAGTCATCGTATCACCCCATAAAATCTGTAAGCCTTAAATAAAAAACGAGGAGCAGGTTACACCTAACTCCTCGTTTTCAAAAGTACAAACCTAGGTTTGTATTCCGGATCTAGCCACCAAAGTCATCCAACATGATGTTCTCAGGCTCTACGCCATTATCCAACAACATCTTGATTACCGCCGAGTTCATCATCGGCGGACCACACATGTAAAACTCACAATCTTCAGGAGCCGGATGGTTCTTCAGGTATTCTTCAAACAATACATTATGAATAAAGCCTGTGTAACCTGTCCAGTTGTCGTCCGGTAACGGATCAGACAAGGCTACATGCCATTCAAAATTGTCATTTTCCTTGGCCAGCATATCAAAATCTTCTACATAGAACATTTCACGCTTGCTACGAGCGCCGTACCAGAAAGACATTTTACGCTTGGATTTCAGCCTGCGTAACTGGTCAAAGATATGCGAACGCATCGGCGCCATACCGGCACCACCGCCCACAAACACCATTTCTGCTTCAGTCTCTTTAGCATAAAATTCGCCATAAGGGCCGGAAATAATGCATTTATCGCCGGGCTTCAGGTTAAAGATATAAGAAGACATGATGCCGGGCGGAACAGAATCGGCAGCACCGGGAGGCGGCGTCGCGATACGGACGTTCAGCATGATTTCCTTTTCTTCAGGATAACTTGCCATCGAATAAGCGCGCAACGCAGGTTCTTTCACATCAGATACAAAACGCCATAGATTGAATTTATTCCAGTCATCACGGAACTTTTCTTCAACGTCGAAATCGCTATATTTGGCGATATGCTCAGGACATTCAATCTGAATATAACCGCCAGCCCGATAATTGATTTCCTCGCCTGCCGGTAATTGCAGTACCAGCTCCTTGATGAAGGTCGCAACGTTGCTGTTGGACTTAACGGTACATTCCCATTTCTTGACACCAAACACTTCATCTTCGACTTCGATGACCATGTCATGCTTGACCGAAACCTGGCAAGAAAGACGTTCGCCATGAGCCGCTTCGCGCTTGGTAATATGGGCCAGTTCCGTCGGTAAAATCTCACCACCGCCGGAATGCACGACGACTTTGCACTGAGCGCAAGTACCGCCGCCGCCGCAAGCCGAAGAAACAAACAAACCATTATCGGCTAAAGCGGTTAACAGCTTTGAACCCACCGGCACATGAATTTTCTTTTCATTATTGATCAGGATCTCAACATCGCCTTCAGCGACCAGTTTGCTTTTAGCGCCGATAATAACAAATACCAGTGCTATAACAAAAGCCGTGAAAATTATGATCCCTAATAGAATTTCCAGCATTACGCAATTC
>CANNNN010000036.1 GCA_947506075.1 Methylococcaceae bacterium | reverse complement strand
TAACCAAATTCAAGCATGTGGGTTTATTTCCGGAGCAGCAAGAAAACTGGCGCTTTATTAAGGAGAAGGTGAAAGTAGGCCAAAAGGTTTTAAATTTATTTGCTTACACTGGTGCAGCCTCGCTGGCTGCCTGTGAAGCCGGTGCGGAAGTCGTGCATGTTGATTCGGTGAAACAGATGCTTACCTGGGCTAATGAAAACAGGGAGTACAGTCATCTATCCGATATTCAGTGGGTACTTGAGGATGCGTTAAAATTTGCTCAGCGTGAATTAAAACGAGGCAAGCGCTACGACGGCATTATCATGGACCCGCCCGCCTGGGGTTTAGGCGCCAAAGGCGAAAAATGGAAATTGGAAAATCACTTATCCGGCTTGATGGAAGCGGCCGACGGGCTAATGAATCCGGGGGCTTTTTTAATTCTTAACACCTATTCACCCAAAGTGAAACAGGCCGATTTGGTAAAATCTGCCGAACCCTACTTTAAAGCCAATCAAGTAGAAATCAAACAACTCTGGCTACCGACAAAAACAGGTAAGGAACTGTTTTGCGGAAACTTATTGCGGGCGATAAAGGAAGGTCAATCGCAAAAAAATAATGCTGCGTGACGCGGGAGCATGTAATCCTGTTACTCACGTAAGGTACAGTGCCGAAGCCTTCAAATGTTTCGATCGGGGTTGCAAACCCCGATCTGCTTTCTCGTATGTATCTTTCAGCCAAGCCGATTAGACCCTTGGCATTTGCCTCAGCTTTTCTACAACCTTATCGCCAAATTGTTCGGTGCTGATCATCGTTACGCCGCTACCCGGCTTGGACAGATCGGCGGTGGAGTAGCCATCGCCGAACACGCCTTGCATCGCATCCCAGACATTTTTGGCTTCATCGGCCATATCGAAACTGTTTTCTAGCATCATCGCAACCGAGCCGATCATTGAGTACGGATTGGCGATATTTTTTCCGGCAATGTCCGGGGCCGAACCGTGTGATGGCTCGTAGTAGGCTTTTTCATCGCCGATACAGGCAGAAGGCATTAGACCCAGGGAACCCAACAGTCCGCCGCCCTGATCGCTGAGGATGTCGCCAAACATGTTTTCCATGACCATCACGTCGAACTGGGTGGGTTTCAAACACAGATTGGTTGCGACTGAATCAACCAGCTGATGAATAACTTGCACATCGGGATAGTCTTTAGCCACTTCATCGAGTATTTCATTCCACAACACGCTGGATTTCAGCACATTGCTTTTATGAATGTTATGCAGCACTTTCTTCCGTTTGCTGGCCAGTTTGAACGCCTGATGCAAAATCTGGCTGATTTGCTGTTCATCATATTCCAGCGTTTCTTTGACATAACGCAACCCCTGTTCGTTAATACCGGATTCCTTAGCGCCAAAATACAAGCCGCCGACCAGTTCGCGAACCATAATAATATCGATGCCCTCGCCGATGATTTCAGGCTTTAGCGGTGAGAAATGGGCCAGGGCCTTGGGCAGAAAAACCGGCCGAAAGTTTGCGTAAGTGTTGTAACGACGACGCATCGGCAGTAGCGCACCACGTTCTGGTTGCTTATCAATCGGAATGGTTTTGGATTGTTCGTGGCTCAAGCCTATCGGGCCTTTGAGTATCGCGTCGGCCTGGTCACAAATATCGATTGTCGATTGCGGAAAGGCATCGCCAAATTCAAAATAGGCGCAGGCGCCGAAAGCGGCGGGCATCAGCTCAAACGTAACATCATTGCGCTCTTCAATCAGCTTAAGTACCTTGATGGCTTCCCGGGTAATTTCAGGACCGATACCGTCACCGGCTAACACTGCGATTTTATAATTCTTCATCATTTACCTTTACTGTCCGCTCAGCATCTGCGGAATGGGAGTTCAAAAGCGGCTATTTTACCAAGCCGCTCTCAAAGCGTGTTGATATTTTTGAGCAGGCAAAAATTACCAATGCTGAACTTTGGCATTTAACAGGAAATTAAACAGAGTCGTAGCCAGGTTATGTGGCCTACGCTTCTGTAGTTTAACTGGGTTTAATCAGCTGCAACCAGTTAAATAACAGCGTTTTTTTGTCGATAAACGCATCGAAACCGTGTGCGCTGTCAGCATTGACCTCATCATTGCCGATGAAGCCAAGCAAGGTTACGTCGGGTAATAATTCCGGTAATCTTTTGCTCAGATGAGTTTTTATCTCGGTCATCGCCGAACAAGGAATTTTATTATAGATAAGACCTATGTTAGCCAAGCCCTGCTGCTGCATAAAGGAGATACACAACACCGTGTTATCTATCGCTTTGCCGATGCCGGACTTGCCGACAAAGATAACTCTGCAAGATAGTGCCGCCGCAATATCGACATTGGAAACGCCGACCACACTGCCCACCGAGGGGTCGCCGATGCCATCGATAAGGACTAGCACTTTGCCTTGGCCAATGGCGATTATTGCCGCTAGCACTTCTGTCAGTAGTGCATCCGAACCTGTCGTCAGTCCGGCTATGAAGTCCTTGCTAAAACCTTTGCTAAAAATCAGGCTGCCCAGATCTCTGTAACTGATGTTGCGTTGTTCGCAAAACAGCGCAACCGGCTGTTTTGCGACACATTGAGTGACAGGCTTGATATAGGCCAACTGATCGGCGGTAAATCCCGAGGCTAACAGCTGAGCCAAAATACCAAGACATACCGTGCTTTTTCCTACTCCGGCTTCAGCGCCCATAACATACAGGTATTTGGTATCCATAGGTACGTCTCTATTTTATTGTCATGAAGCCTGTTTTTGAGTTGCCTGCAATAAGGGATACCTTGCTGTCTCTATACACCGCCATCATTATGTCTAATGCCGGCCCAGATTACTTCGACATCACAGCCAGACCATTCGCTCTTAACTATCTCTACGGCTTCATCGACGCCGACCCAATCAATCTCCTCACTTCTGACAACATCATGTCCCTGTTGATCTTTACAGATAAAATTTACAGTATATTTATTCATTTTCCTACTCCCTACTGAGTGACAAATTGACTACCAGTGCAATACATGGAAGCCCTCGATTAGAAAAACATTAGTATTTTAAAATCACGGTCCCGACAGCTTATGCCGTTTCAATCTCTTGCTTTTTCAAAAAAGCATTAAACGCCATATCGGAATGAAGGATATGTTCCCCCCATCTATCCATAAAGTCCTGAATATCGCTTTGCTTCCAGTCATCCTTCCTTATTTTATGATCCATCTCGACCAGTTTTTCCAGCATGACCTGATGTTCTGTTACATGGTGTTTATTGCGTTTAAAGCCTGATTGCTCCATCAGTTCTTCTTCCGCATCAAAATGTTCTTTGACATGCTGATAGATCAACTGTATGTTTTTGTTCAGCTCTTCCCGGTTGACAGAGGAAACCAATTGATTGGCCAAACTGAATATTTCCTGGTGTTGCTTATCGGTCAACGCATCACTTGTTTGGTAAAAATCCTGCCAGACAAAGTGATACATGCTGCCCATTGCTAATTTTCTGGCTGATCCAGCTTTCTGACGATGCAGGGCTATGTTTTCAGGCGTGGCTTTGTCGTCGCTGGTCTTATAAACAAAGCCTTGTCTGGCTTTATGGTAGTTTTCATTGCCATAGAAATTGGCATACATTTGGGTTAATTCGAATTTTCTATAGCTCGCCAGGGCTTTTAAGGATTCGTCATAACAGCGAATTTTGGCCTTTTCATTCAAACTGGTTTGCAAGACCTCATTATCGGCGATCAGGGTGTTGACCAGATGTTTAACCTGTGCGATAAAAATCGTATGATTTTTATCCAGCACTTTATCGCACAGACCTATGTGCCAAGCCTTCTTGGCGCTGATCGGCAAACGCTGTTCGGTCAAAGTCGTCGCCATTTCCTGGCCGACCCGCTTGGGCAATAAATAAGTCCAGTACTCGGAGCCGTAGAGCTCGCCCATGTTTTTATAATGGGGATTAAAAATCACGCCCTCTCTGGCAAATACCTTATCGGCTGCCAAGGCCATAATCGCGCCGCCCGCGCCAGCACTGCCTGCTACAGCAGAAATGGTTAATTTATCCAGGGTGGTGATAATCTGATAGATAAGATCATCGATTGCATTGATATTTAACCAGGATTCATCGGCGGAATTATCGGCTATCTCGATGTGATTCAGGTGTATGCCGTTAGACCAGCATTCGTCACCGCCCATCAGCACTATCGCCTTTACCGGCAACAGCGCAACCTGCCTATAGACCGCCAGCAGCAGACGGCATTGTTCGGTACTCATGCCGCCGTTGTGAAAAGGAAAGTACAGATAGGCGACATCTACTTCTTGTTCATACCAGACCTCCTGGCAAGGCAATTGCCGTCCCGGTAAGGTATAGTCGATTTCAATAGTCTTGACAGTTTTTGCTAACAAACTTTTCAAAGCAGAGTTGGTCGTCTTGGGCAGTAGATCTTTTAACACGAAGGTGGCCGGCAGCTTTATGCCTTTGCCGGATTCCAGTTTCGGTTTCAAATGCCCAATCCAGATCGCGCCATCGACTGTCGCCCGGCAAATCGCATGATTTGCTGTGGCGATGATCTCACCGGCCTTGCCGCTTAACTGGTAAGCCTGATGCGCATTGAACATGAAAACCGCTTTGCCATAAATTTCATCCAGTACGCCGGGGCTGCCATCAGCCGCGTTGATGCGTCTTACAATTTCAGCCGTGGTATGTTTTTTCCAGTTGATGGCACGATCTTGTTGTTTGATTGAGGGTAGCGTTTGGCCTTTATAATCAGGTCTGCTGTAATCCTGTAGTTCGGGTTTGAAATCCGGCGCATCAAAATAGCTTAAAACTTCCCATAAACAATCGACTGCCGCTTGCGTCACTTCCCGGTAGAAAATACTGCTCTTGGTCGCAGGTCGCATCGGAAAGGTTTTATTGGCCCAGATAGCGCCGGCGTCCATGTCTTCTGCCGCTTCCAGCAACGAAACTCCCCATTCAGCATCGTTATTTTGAATGGCCCAGTCCAGAGAAGACGGGCCTCTGTCGCCTTTAATGCCGGGATGGACGATCAGGCATTTATAGTTCAGATAAATTTCTTTAGGCAGGTAGCGGGTTAAAAATGGACATAAAATTAGATCCGGTTTGAACAAGTCCACACCTTCTACTAATTGCTCAATGTCGCCTGAATGTAACTCAACAGAGACTAGATAACCGGCATCTTCAAGCTCGGTATAAAAACGTTGCGTTAATCCGGAAAATGCCGATGAAATCAATAAAATACGCATAAAGAACTCCTAATTTTCTTATCTTAGTTGTAGGTTGCGTTGTGAGCGCAGCTTTCTTTACGCAGCTCTGCTTGAATAAGGATCCGAGGGGGCGAAACGCTCACGATAACTTTGCGGGTTAACGCCCAGTTGGCGAATAAAGGCGCGGCGCATACGCTCTGGGTCAGCAAAGCCAGCTTTGTCGGCCACAACTTCAATCGATAGCGTGGAGCTGCCCAGATAATGACGGGCGGCATCAATACGCGCCAATTCGACAAACTTGGCCGGAGTCATGCTGGTTTCTTGCTGGAAAAGCCGTGCAAAATTTCTAGGGCTCATGCACAGGCGCTCAGCCAAAGCATCCACGCGTAAATCCTCATTCAGATGCAGCATGATCCAGGCCTGCAAATCCTTAAGCTCGGGGCGGGTCGCCTCGCTGGTCAGATAAGCGCTGAACTGGGACTGACCACCAGGGCGTTTCAGAAAAACCACCAAATAACGAGCGACCAGCAAAGCCAGTTCGCTGCCCCAGTCTTCTTCTACCATTGATAAGGCCAGATCGATGCCGGACGTGACGCCGCCCGAAGTTGAAATAGAACCATTGCGGACAAAAATTCTATCCGGTTCGACAGTAACAGCCGGATAATCACGCGCCAAGCGATCGCAATAATCCCAATGGCTGGTAGCGCTAAGGCCGTCCAGCAGACCGCATTCCGCAAGTAGAAAAGCCCCCGTACAAACCGAGGCCAACCGTTTGACCCTCGGTACCATGGCGCGAACCCAGTCCTGCAAGGCGGGGTCGCACAACAGACAACTCACATCGGGAGTGCCGGCAATCAGTAGTGTGTCGATACTGTCATGGACATCGCTATAGGCCTTATTGGCGATGATCTGCAGGCCGCAGGACGTCGTTATCGGCCCAGGCGTTGCTGCTAATACTTCCATCGGATAGGCGAGTTCGGTGCATGCGCCGGAGCGTTGCAAGCCGACATTGGCGAATGCAAACACTTCCATAGGGCCGGTCAAGTCGATAATCTCAACGCCGGGGAAAACGACTATACCGACCTGACGTATCTTCGGTATACGAACTTCCTTAAAAGGAATATTGGACGGGGGCGAAAAAGGTATGGTCATGGCTCTTCCTCACAATGAAATCTTGAACTGTATGTAGCAGTCTGTTCAGATTATTGTCGTAGAGCGCCATGCTTTTTTTATTGCTCGCATCGACAGGGCCACTAAACCCACTGTATAAGGTTATATGATCCCTTATCTCTGTTTTTTTCACAATGACATATCCCCCTCGTTTTCTGCCAAAATAGTCTTTGCCAGATAAGATGACTTGGGGAAGCTTAGCACAGCTAATTAAAGGTAATGGAACTCATATAAGCGATCAAATTTTAACCACCACTGATAAATTTGAAAACCGCAAATAGTTAACGAAAAGATCGCAATAAATCAAGGGGCTTGTAGTGGGTTTTCATTCGCCCGTTGGTTGATGGTTTACAGTTGGCTATCTATTTGGAAATTATCTTTTTTTGTGTGAAATGATTTTCCGGGGTTTAATGCAAGCGATGAACCCCGGAGTCATTTAAGTCTAAGGCTTGCTTTGAGTAAGCCGGTTTGTTTTTTACGAATTACCCAACGTAGTCGATCAAAAATTCTTGTACATTTTTTTACTGACGCAGGGCATAGCACTGGGGCGGGTTGATCTGTCATTATTGGCAGATCAACCCACCTGAATTTTAGTGTTAATCTTTTACCGGGGCTGGCGCCAGCACCACTCTTGAACCATTGCTTTCAGGGGGGCTAACCACGCCTGCCGCTTCCATGTCTTCAATCATCGTCGCGGCGCGGTTATAGCCTACTTTAAAGCGTCTTTGTACGCTGGAGATTGAGGCTTTCCGGGTTTCGGTGACAAACTGCACGGCTTCATCATACAAGGCATCGGTTTCGGAATCGCCGCCCCCACCTTGGCCTCCCGCGCTGTAACCATCGTTGGAATCTAATAATTCACGGGTGATGTCTTCCAGATAATTGGGCGGCGCAGTTTGTTTTAAAAACTCCACCACACGATGCACTTCATGGTCATCAACAAAAGCGCCGTGGGCGCGAATCGGAATGCTGGTGCCTGACGGCAAGAACAGCATGTCGCCGTTACCCAGTAAAGTTTCAGCACCGCCTTGATCGAGTATGGTGCGCGAATCGATACGTGATGATACTTGAAAGGAAATCCGCGTCGGGACATTGGCTTTGATTAATCCGGTCAATACGTCTACCGATGGACGCTGAGTAGCCAGGATTAAATGGATACCGGCAGCCCGTGCTTTTTGCGCCAGCCTGGCGATCAGTTCTTCAACCTTTTTACCGACTATCATCATCATATCGGCCAACTCGTCGATCACGATCACGATGCTCGGCAGCGTGATTAACGTGGGGTATTCTTCCCCCTCTTCCAGCGGGTTGAGCATTTGAAACATCGGGTCTCTGATCGATTCGCCTCGGGCCGTCGCGTCATCTATCAACTGATTAAATCCGGCCAGGTTTCTGACGCCCATTTTGGACATTAACTTATAACGCCTTTCCATTTCAGCAACCGCCCAACGCAGCGCATTGCTGGCTTCCTTCATGTCGGTGACCACCGGGGTCAATAAATGGGGAATACCTTCATAAACCGATAACTCCAGCATCTTCGGATCAATCATGATCATGCGCACCTGTTCTGGCGTCGCCTTATACAGCAGGCTGAGTATCATCGTGTTGATAGCAACCGATTTGCCGGAGCCGGTGGTGCCTGCGACCAGTGCATGCGGCATCTTGCCCAGATCGGCAACCATCGGCGTACCGGCTATATCCTTGCCCATCGCCAGGGTCAGCATGGATTTGGATTTTTCAAACGGCGCCGACACCAACAACTCGCGCAAGGTCACCATCTCCCTCGCCCGATTTGGGATTTCAAGGCCGACAACCGATTTGCCGGGGATGATTTCAACGATGCGCACACTGGTAACCGACAAGGCCCTGGCCAAATCTTTGGACAGACTGCTGATGCGACTGACTTTAACGCCGGCGGCGGGTTGCAGTTCAAAACGAGTGATAACCGGACCGGGATGAAAGTCAACTACGGCGACCGCAACGTTAAAATCGGCCAGTATGTCCTCCACCAAGCGCGACATGTCTTCCAAATCGGTTTGCGAATAACCGATGACGCGGGTATCGCGCAAGTCCAGCAAGTCCAGCGAGGGCAAAACACCTTTGCTGGCGTCATACTTAATAGCGGGCTGTTTGTTGGGAGGGGGGCTGTTTTTTAGCGTTTTTGCTAGCGGATTTTCGATGACGGGTATGGCTTTAGCCCTGACTTTTCTCATTAGTTCCGGCTGTGCTGGGGGGCTGACTAAGGCCTCGGAGCGTTTGGACGAATGTTCCTGCAACAAATCCAATCCACTACGACAGCAAACCCGAACTATCAATACGGTATATTTACCGATGTTATCGATTACCGCCACCCATGACAGTCCGGTAACCAAGGTGATGCCTGCCAATAAAATCACCAGCAACAACAAGGTCGCCCCCGAATTACCGAGTACCACCAGGGTATTGCTGATTTCCTCGCCTAAAATGCCGCCGGTGTTTCTGGGTAATTCAACGCCTATCCTCGGCAGATACACACCCAGTAAAGCAGAGCCTGAAATAATGGTCGCAATAGATCCTATCCACTGCAGCGCGATAATCAATTTTTCGCGGTCTTGTCTGCCGTAGGTGTAAATCAGATAGCCTTGCCAGAAGATAATGGCCGGAAACAGATAGGCCAACAAACCAAAACAAGTGAGCATAAAATCGGCAATCCAGGCACCAAAAACACCGCAAGCATTTGAGATATTTTGCACTGACGCGCTATGTGTAAAGCCGGCATCCTCGTGACTAAATGTGATCAGCGCAATTAAAAAAAATAATGCACCTGCAATAAAGCCCAATAACACCACTTCACGCAAACCACGAAAGCTTTTTCTTTCCATTACAGCAGCCATATTCAACAACTCGTCACATAAATCACTAATAAAACATAATTATAGATGAATAAGCAGATGTTTCACATTAATAATACCCACACTAAATCGAGATCGCAGTGGTGTAATTATTGACTGACCCAGCCAATAAACAGTTTACGAAACCCGTTTTCATCTGGATAATCAAAACCTTTTCTTATCTTGCCCTCTGTAAAGGATTTATTAATGAGTGATACCAAACATTGCCGACTGTTGATACTCGGCTCCGGTCCCGCCGGTTATACGGCGGCAATTTATGCTGCACGGGCTAACCTAAAGCCCGTTATCATTAGCGGTATGCAGCAAGGCGGACAGCTGACGACGACAACTGATGTTGATAACTGGCCCGGCGATGTTGAAGGCTTGCAAGGCCCAGCGCTGATGGAAAGAATGCAAAAACACGCCGAACGTTTCGATACCGAGATCATCTTCGATCAGATTCATACGACCGATTTATCCGCTCGGCCTTTTACCTTAACCGGCGATTCCGGCACTTACACCTGTGATGCGCTGATTATTGCAACCGGAGCTTCTGCGCGTTATTTGGGCCTGGACTCCGAGGAAGCCTTTAAAGGCAAAGGTGTTTCGGCTTGCGCAACCTGCGATGGCTTTTTCTACAGAAATAAACCTGTCGCGGTCATAGGCGGCGGCAATACCGCTGTCGAAGAGGCGCTTTATTTAGCCAATATCGCCTCAAAGGTCATGGTTGTGCATCGCCGCGACAAATTTCGTTCCGAAAAAATTCTTTCTGACAAGCTGATTGAAAAATCGAAAAGCGGTAATGTCAGCATCGAATGGAATTATCAGCTGGATGAGGTGTTGGGGGATAACATGGGCGTTACCGGCCTAAGAATCAAAAACACGCTGGATGGTTCTACCAAAGAACTGGATGCCCATGGCGTATTTATAGCCATCGGCCACACGCCCAACACCGGTATTTTTGAGGGTCAACTGGATATGGAGCACGGCTACATCAAAGTCAACAGCGGCATTCATGGAAACGCCACAGCAACCAGTGTTGAAGGTGTTTTTGCTGCGGGTGACGTGATGGATTCTGTTTACAAGCAGGCTATTACCTCGGCAGGCGCTGGCTGTATGGCGGCACTGGATGCAGAAAAATTCCTCGATGAATTGGTGATTTCATAAAAAGCAGGCAAAAAACAAAAGGCGCAAGGCACAAAAGCTAGCCCTCAAATCAAACCGCTTTTCGCCCTTTGCCTTTAACCTTTGTCCTAAATGCAACTGACTGTGCTTAATCCGGGTAAGCCGGAGCAAGATTTTCCCTCGGTGAGTAAAGCCCTCCGCGAACCGGATGGCTTACTTGCGATAGGCGGTTGCCTGTCTCAAAATCGACTGTTAAACGCCTATCGACACGGCATATTTCCCTGGTATAACCCCGGTGAACCGATCTTGTGGTGGTCGCCGGATCCCCGTCTGGTTTTATTTCCCGATAAACTGATTATTTCCCGCAGCTTAAGTAAAACCCTGCGTAAGAATATTTTTAGCGTCACCTTTGATCAGGCTTTTAATGACGTAATTGCCGCCTGCGCAGATCCCCGCAAAGACGCCGCAGGGACCTGGATAACAACAGAAATCAACTCGGCTTATAAGCAACTGCACCAGGCCGGTTTTGCCCATTCCGTTGAAGCCTGGTCAGGCGATCAGCTGGTTGGCGGCTTATACGGTGTTGCGCTGGGCCAGGTTTTTTTTGGCGAATCCATGTTTCACACCCAAACTGATGCCTCCAAAGTGGCCTTCGTGACGCTGGTTGAGCGGCTTAAGTTATGGGGCTATCGGCTGGTAGACTGTCAGGTACATTCCAGGCATCTGGAAAGCTTGGGTGCCGAGGAAATTGGCCGGGATTATTTTATCAAGTTACTCGATCAATATGTTGAATTGCCCTGCCATCCGGCCTCCTGGCAGGTTTGAGAGAAATGGCATGCAGATTGTAGGTTGACGGATCAATCGGTTTGGTAAATTCGTTTTTCGTCGACGTGGGCTGTGAGGTTGATTCGCCAGGGCAACAGTAGGGCAGGATTCATAGTGACTCCTTGGGTGGAAAAATAAAAATCCCGATGAGCAGAGCGACCAGCGAGGCTTTTTGAGAGAAAAACTTGAGGCCTAGAATGCTACAAGCTAGAGCTCAATTCACCACGAGCAAGAAAGATTGCTATGCAGTTTTGCGCTTGCGAGTTCAGCTAATAGCTCCAGCAACCATAGCCGAAAGGGTATGACTCGTTCGCCATGCTTACATGGGATAATGAGCATAGTGCTCGGACATTCTCTTGTTCCCAAGCTGGAGCATTGATAATGCGGTTTTGGAGACTCCATGTTCCTGGAAAGATTTGCAGCCTAGGAATATGCCATTACTGAGACTGACAATTTTGTAATATTTCTGTAGTAAGCTAGATCATAATTACAAACAAGGTTATAAATGATCAGATCAAATTCAGTGGTGCTTGGCAAGATGGCTTTATTTGGCGAACAAAATAGCTGGCGGCGTTTACTACTGGGAGCGACGAGCCTGTCTATATTGATGCTTCTGGCAATCTGGTCATACGTCCTACAAAGCCTTAACAGCCAGGAGCGTTTGGTTATCGAAAATGCAAAATCTGTCCAGCACAACCTGTCGGTTACTGTTTCTGAAAATCTCAACCAGTTGCTTGATCGAGGCAAACTCTTCAGTGTCTTTGGCTCTCAGTTACTCGAAAATAAGCAAGAGGCTATTGTCCAGACCCGAATAATGGCCATGCTTGGCATTGACCGAGCCTTTAACCGCATTGCGGTTTATGATCTGCAGGGACAAAAGCGGTTCTCTTCCTCCCCTTCGTTACCTGCTGTCCAAATCATGGCTGTAATTCAGCAAATGCAGGTAAAAGATCAGCAGAATATTAAGTTTGGCCTAGTCTTTGGCCAAATTCCAAAAACATTGACCGATGCGTGGCATATCTCCCTGTTTTATCCCGTCATTGATAGTCATGGACAAAATGCAGGCGTATTACTTTTGGTGCTGGATCTTGGCTATCTGTTGCGCCTTAACCAGAATTTAACCATGGAGTCGACTGAGGTCATCAATATTGTGACCGATGATGGTCAGGAAATTGCGCGTGTCAGTAATGCTGGGCTTGAATTTGCAGGAAAGCCGTTGATAAGCTCCAGCATTGCCGTTGTCAATTCAAAAAATCCTTTTATTGAGCCTAGGCCACTCTTTCAAGACCAGGTTTCTCGACTGATCACGTATCAGCATTCAGATCGCCACCCTTTCTTTACGATTGTAAGCCAGGTAGAGGATGCAGTGTTGCAGAGTTTC
>CANNNN010000035.1 GCA_947506075.1 Methylococcaceae bacterium | reverse complement strand
GCCTAATATTCAAGAGGTTATCAAAAATATTATTGCCGGTTTTGAAAACGATATTTCGGCTGTAGGCCTTGCGTAGAAAGGGCTTCAGAGGACTGCTGCGACAAACCGTTCTTTTGGTTAATTAACCCCTAGATGGCAAAGAGACTGAAATTAAGATGCTTTTGGGTAAAAAAGTATCTAAAGCATCAATCGCAAAGATTATGGATGTGTCGCGCTCAGCCCTGCTGTATTTTATAAAGTCGCGTGAATTGCACTGACATTCGTGGTTTTTATGGCTGGTGGTGCCGATAAATCCCGTGAAACTTTAGAGCCTTTTGTTGATTAGCACCCTATATTCATCTGCGTTCTATTTTTTGGGGCTTATTTATTACGAGTTATCTTACCAGACCATTCTTACGGCTAGCCAGCCTTCCAGAGTTTCCATTTGAAACAGGCTGATGTTGCTGGCCTGGCTTTGCCATTTGACGCTGGCTACGCCACGCCAGTTGTCGGCGACCCACTTCAGCGACCAATCATAATCCAGTCCGGCCCCGATCCGACTTACGTAACGGCTTGCTCCATTACCCAGCCAAGCGCTGTAAGCTTGCTGGTCATGACTTTGCTGCATGCTGGCAGAGGCTTTGATAAAGCTGTCCTGACTTAGCGCATCGGTGGACCAGATTCCTGTCAATTCCAGTTTGCCGCGCAGTTGATCGCCGCCCGGCCGCAGGCTGGTTGCCCAGTCCCAGCCGCCGCCGAGCGAGGCATTATACAAACCCAGCCGGGTGTCGCAAAGCAAACCGGCCATCAGTCCGGCATAGCGACTATCTAGCAGCGGGTTTTGATGTTGCCGTTGCCATAACAGATCTATTCCGCCCTGCGGCTGACAGTAACTGCCCTTTTCTCCCGCATGACGAAACAGGAGCTGGCCGGTATACAGGTAGACATCGCTATCGTAACGTAAGGCGTTAAAGCCCAGCGCAACGCCGGTTTCTGAGCCGTTCTTACCCTGCTGCATCAGCGAAGTTAACACGTTGCTACCCTGATAATCCGCGTAACCGCCGTAATCGGTTTGCCGGTTAAACAGCTCACCTCTCACCTGCCATTGCAAGGCATTGCCGAGTGTGCGGACGGCATTTCCGGACAGCTGCGCTTCAGTGCCAAAGCCGGCCTGTTGGCGAAACTGTGGCAGCAACTCCACTGCGACCGGACCGGAAGGTGAGGTTAATTGCAGGGTTGGATTGGTAGGCGCTTGGTTAAGATTGCTGCTGTAGCCACCACGCAATTGCAACCCCGTATTGACTTGCCAGTCCCGCGAGTGGACATTCGGCTGCGGCTGTCCATGCACGATACCCCTAACGGCATCTATCCCGGCCAGGGCTAGGCTGTATTGCTCTATAGCGCCGGAATTATCCGGGTTCTCCATTAACACGCGCTCCAGCAGATCGGCCGCTTCTGTGTAATGCTGACCGGCATTAAGCGCTGCCGCCCGCCGCACTTGTTCGGCTATAGACTGGGTACAGTCTTGGGCCGATGGGTAAGAGTCTGCAATGCAGGGCACAAAGCAGCAGAAGGACAGCGCCAACGCGAGAATTTGCCTAGTAAAGTTCACTAGACTTTTTGCAGTGTATCCATTGATGGATTGCTTGCGGACGTGGTCATCCGTTGTCCAGGCACGAATAATTCGGTCGGCTGCGGCCGATCTTGTAACATAAACTTGCCCAGCGAGATGATCTCGACAGTCTTCCGCCAAACCTGGGCAATATTTTCACCGCACACAATAGGCTGAGATAACTCGCCAGTCATGGCTTGCAGACGGATCGCCGTGGTCACGGTCCGCCCCAGGAGAGTATGAGTGCGGCGCCTGGCCGGACCAAAAGCTCCAACCAAAACTTCGCCCTGTTCAATGCCTATGCCTATCGCCAAAGGCGGCAGGGTGTCGATGCCGGTTTCTGCCCCAAACAGCTGCTCACCTCGCTGCGCCAGACTTTGTGCGGCCTGCAGCGGCCGTAAGTCACCTTCCATACCTCGCCAAACGCCCATCACTGCATCGCCGACATATTCCTCGACTACACCGCCTTGCTGGTGGATTATTTTGTCGGCCAGGGTATAAAAACTATGCAATAGCGCACCGGCCTGTTCGGCCGGTAACTGGTCACACCACGCCGAGAAGTTTCTTAAATCCGCATACAATACGATAACTTGCTCGTGATGCGCATTTAAGGTGCTGCTCGGTTCCTGACGGGCAATCTGTTGGGCAACATGGGACGGCAGATAACTCGCCAAGTTGCGATAGAGCACAGCACCTTCGGCACGACTACCCAAATAGCCTTGGGTGGTCAGCAATGTTAATAAGGCCAGGATGAAAAACATCGGCGCTACCCAGGGTAGCCATAGGCTGGAGAAATAAAGCAACGCAGCATGCAGGGTCGCAGTTGCGCCCATTAGTAATAGCCCGATCAATACCGGGCCATAAACCCTTAGTACACCCCGCTTAAACCGGGTGGCACTGAGCAACAGTAAAGCCGACAGGGCTATCCAAGCAACTTGCAAGATTAAGGTGCCGCGAGGTTGATAAGGCAGACGATCATCAAGCAGCGCGGTTAGCAATTGTGCGTGAACTTCGACGCTGCTGGCTGCGCCGGCCTGCGGCGTCGACACCGCGTCACCGGTACCGAAGGCGCTCGCACCCAGTAGTGCCCAGGAACCCTGCAGGTAACCGGCCGGCACAGTGCCATCCAGCACGTCTTTTGCAGAAATTGAAATCATCGCAGATCTGGATATCCACCAAGGCAACAGGATATCGCCTTTTGCATCAACAGGCACCGAAAATCCAGGTAGTCCGGGATGATGCAGGCTTGCCGTCGGTTCCAGCCAGGTCTTGCCGGTAGCGATACTGAAATCCGGTGCCACGCCAGCGCCTGCCGCCAGCGCCGCCAGTGCCAGTGTCGCATAGGCTTTATGCTGATAACAGATAATCGCTGGCAGCCGCCGTATGACGCCATCGGCCTCCATGCGTGGGGTAATATGACCGGCACTGGCTGCGTGCAGAGCTGCCGCATTGCCTATCGAACCGTCAGCCACTGGAAATTGATCGGTACATCTATCAGAAAAAACGCCACCCTGCAGCTCTCCCCGGTGTATATCTTGCCCGGCATGGATAGCTAATATCTGAGCCAGCACGGTCGGCGTTTTAAGCAAGGCCGCAGCCAACTGATCGTCTCCTGGCTTGGCCTCGGGAAAGGCAATATCCACAATGCGCTGTTCAACGCCTTGCTCGCTGAGGCGATTTAGCAGTTCGGCGGTACGCTCCCGGGGCCACGGCCAGGCACCGTAATGGGCAATGCTGGCTTCATCGATATCAATGACCACCACGCGCCGCTCTTGCGCTACAGAGCTACCTATCAACCGCCACAACTGGTCGCCAACTATAGCTTCAATGCTGGAAAAAGGCTTTGTCCAAAAAACGCTGACCGTCAGGGTCAGCACCGTTGCCAATAATAACGGTGTTAAACGACTTTTTAACAAGGCTTCGCTGGTTATCATTTTTGGGTCCAATTGGTAATTCCCTGAAAAGTTCCCAAAGGAATTGTCCGATCAAACAGCATACCCGCATAAGCGCCATCAGTAGATAAGGCTCCGGCCACTTTGCCACTAGCATCCTGCGCGACAAACAAGCCATTATTCTGGATCGGGCCGGACAGATTAAGCACGGTTGAACCGACTTGCGGATAACTCATTTCCAAATGAGTTGTAAACTGGCGCCGGGAAAAATCGACTTGCAATGATGCAGCATCCAGATGCGCGAGGGTATTGACCTGTGGCAGCCAAGAAGCGCCATTACCGATAAAATAAACCTGACCTTGCGCGAGTTTGAAATCGTAGGTTCCGGCTCGGGGATCGAGTTCGGTCAACGCAGAGGGGCTACGGAACAGGGCAAAATAGCGACTGCCAACGGTTATTTCCCTGCCTTTTTGCGCATCAGCATAACTCTGGCTGATGGTATCGCCTGGAAATTGACTACCCCAACGTGCCCAGGCAAAGGGTGATGGTGCTTGAACGGGTACTACGGGTACTACGGGTGGATTAGATGTAACCAATGGGGTATCTTCTGCCCTTTTGGTCGCTATCATATCCGTAATGGCGATACTTCCCGGGATAGTCTGAGACGATGGGACAGATACTACAGTAGCTGAAGCAGATTCTGTGGATTTATCACCGCCGGCATGGCCGGCTTTTGACAAGATTGCCGGATCCATCGGCACAATTTTTTCTTTTTCCCTGCGGCCACTAAATTCCAGCATCACACTACCCATCGCTTCGGATAATAGTGTAGCACCCGAACAGGCGCCCAGGCCATTGGTCGCACACTGTGCATTCAGAGGGGAAATCGCAATGGTGCCCGAATACACCCCGGCCCACATTTTTTCGGCTTCTGCGCGCACCACAAAATCAGTGCCTAACACCCCTATCGCGGTGATCGGGGTGTTTAATCGAAACCTGTCGTGGGCAGCTTCGGTGGCTTTTCCGGAAATACTGCGAACGACCCCTGCTTCCAGGTTGAAGCGGATCGCGCTGTTTTCTGGCTTCAAGGGGTCGTAATGATAAAGTTCGATACTCAGGCGACTGTTAGGACGCAGACTGACCGTACCGTCATCGATAAAGCGCAAATGCACATGACCACCGGCGGAGGTTTCTAGGGTTTCGTCCACATAAACAGGATCTCCGCGTTTTAGTAAATGCGGCTCACTTTGTTTGTTATGCGACCAAGCCTGACCGATAACCAAGGTGACGTTACCCGCCTGATCCGGACTGCCTTGTGCGTTGACGCTCAAGGCCAGAAAAACCATAGCTAGGCTGATTCTGTGTTTTTCATTGATCTGAAATACCTTCGAGCAACTCACCTTTATTGATCTGTTCATGTCTTTTCTCATCGGAACTGCATTCTATATGACTATTATCACCTAAGGACCTTTTTTGCTCTGTGTCTGAAATCACAACTGCAAGATGAATATTCACCCATTCCTAAACTGGATGTGGCCTTTATGTACTAAAGTTAACAGTGCATCAAGCTTGATGATTGCACGCCGGATTTCCATTAGGAAATATAGTGGCGATCCGGCTGCAAGTATCATATAATCGGCTCCCATTGCTTCAGCGCAGTCTAAACCCTGCCTACTATCGTCAAGCTAAGGAATCCCTCGTTTTTGATTTAAGCCATCATGCCGGTTGACCCTCTGCTACTTAGGCAGTTTGGCCTTTTCAAACCCGTCCCGGTCGAAATCATTCGCCAACTCAGTCAGCACGCGCAACTGGTGGAAGTTCCTAGACGCAAGG
Organism: Methylococcaceae bacterium; assembly: GCA_947506075.1. Lineage (GTDB taxonomy): Bacteria > Pseudomonadota > Gammaproteobacteria > Methylococcales > Methylomonadaceae > Methylobacter_A. The sequence goes on along the minus strand of CANNNN010000035.1, from coordinate 7,291 downwards.
TGGTTATGGAAAAAAATCAGCATGCGCACTCGCTTGGTTTATTACTGGATGGTCGACTGCAAGGGGTTGACATGACGCTTGACGGTCGCGAAGCCGGGCTTTATTTTGTCGACCCCGGCGATTTTTTTGGCGAACTTGCGGTGGTTGACCAACTGCCTACCCACGAATTTGTGATTTCTTTGGCTCCGTCACGGTTTGTTACCGTACCTGCCGCACTTATTTTACAGCTACTCAACGAAGTTCCGCAGGTGGCCGCGATTGTCAATGCCAGACTGGCTCAACGCTTACGCGAAGCACTGGTACAGCGAACCTTGCTGACCATGTCTTCGCCTCTGCAACGCGTCTGCGCACAGCTGATTCAGCTGACGATAAAAACACCTGACGGCGATCAAGTCATTGCCTTGGCACCGACCCATCAGGAGATTGCAATCATGATCAATGTTACCCGAGAAACCGTCACCCGGGTCTTCCAAAAGCTACAGACCCATGGTGTTATTATCCGCAACGGTAATGCCCTGGAGATTAAAAACCTGCAATATTTGAGTCATGTTGCCAGTGGGGAACAGGAAGAATAATAAATTCCCCTTTCCACGGTTAATCACAGCCGCAGGTAAAACAATTGTCGCGCCGCTATTTTTTTTGCGACAATTAATTTATATTATCTTTAATACTCACTTTTATTTTATTTTGAAGCCGACTCTATCCTCTTTTTTTAACCTGTTTTTGAGCGCATATAACCATTACCCACTGATCCTGCAAATGGTCAAACGGGAAGTTATCGGTCGTTACCGTGGCTCGTTCCTGGGTTTGCTGTGGTCGTTTGTCAATCCCGTTTTGATGCTGACGGTTTATACCTTCGTGTTCGGTTTTGTATTCAAGGCCCGCTGGGGACAGGGCGACCCTGACAAGTACGAATTTGCGCTAGTGCTGTTTGCCGGCTTAATCCTGTTCAATCTGTTTTCTGAATGTATTGGACGAGCGCCTGGGCTGATTCTGGCCAATATCAACTATGTCAAAAAAGTTGTTTTCCCTCTTGAAATCCTGCCCTGGGTTGCGCTGGGCTCCGCGCTGTTTCATAGCAGCATCAGCCTTTGCGTATTGCTGATTTTTTTGGCACTGATCGGCCATGATTTTTTCTGGACCATGCTGTACCTGCCGATTGTGCTGCTGCCGTTTTTACTGCTGATTATGGGTTTGTCATGGCTGCTGGCCTCGATCGGGGTTTTTATCCGTGATGTCGGCCAGCTTATCGGCATGGCGCTGACCGTGCTAATGTTTATGAGTCCGATCTTTTATCCGTTAAGCGCGCTGCCGGAATCCATCAGGCCTTACCTGTTATTGAATCCATTGACTTTTGTTGTGGAACAGGTACGCAATATTTTGTTATGGGGTTTGCAACCGGATTGGCGCTATCTGGCCGTTTACAGCCTAGTATCCCTGGTGGTCGCCTGGCTGGGCCTGCTGTTTTTTTCAAAAACCAGAAAGGGCTTTGCTGATGTGCTTTAAATCAACGCTTCCCGATTAACCTAGAATATTTCTGGCTTCAATGAGACTCTCTGAATCAACATGCACAGATATCCTGGATACCGTCCGAGAAGTTTTTGGCCCTGAGGCCACGGTAAAACTTTTTGGCTCACGGATAAATGATGTCGCACGGGGCGGCGATATTGATTTGCTGATTGAACTGCCTTCGGTCACGACGGAGCTAGAGCGTAAAACCCTGCAGCTTATCGCCAGGCTGCAATTGCGCATCGGTGACCAACCTATTGATGTGCTGGTACTTGATCCGTCAACACTTAGGCAATCAATACATGAGCATGCTGTTAAGACTGGAATAAACTTATGAGCTTGGCGTTAAATTTGCCGGTAGTCCGTTTTCTGGATACCTTAGAAATAGTTGCCAAAGAAGGCAGGCATCTGTCTTATAGTTGGAACCGCCTGTTCGCTCAAACCATTGATGTCGAGTGGGTAAAAAACCTGGAGGTACATCCTGATTGTGCCGAGCAATTGGAAGCCTTTGTGTCCAGGTTTGGCAGAATGCAGGATACGACCGCGGATAAATTATTGCCCCGTTGGCTGCTGGCACTCGCAGAACGCCCCGGCAGTCAAATCGAAACACTGAATAGAGCTGAGCGACTTGGCATACTGACCAGCACCGAAAAATGGCTGGAAGCGCGCAATCTGCGTAATCGCCTGGTACATGAATATATAACTGACCCGGCAAGGTTTGCCGAGGACTTGGCCTTAGCAAAGGAATACAGTGTAATGCTGGTGGAAACATTTAATCGTTTACGCCAGGATGCACTGACGCGTATGGGACACAAAAAGGAATCCTTACCTCAAGAGCTGCCCGTGCCGGGTCAGTCCAAAGACAGGCAACATGAATAAAATAAAAAAACCACAGACAGCCGTAGCGGAAAGTACCGCTGCGATCAGCGTCATGAATCTAAGCAAGTGTTATCAGCTTTACGCCCAGCCGCACGACCGACTTAAACAGTTTTTATGGCGTGGCAGGCGTCAGTATTTTCGGGAATTTTGGGCGTTGCGCGATATCAGTTTTGAGGTTGCCAAAGGCGAGGTGCTGGGAATTATCGGGCGTAATGGCGCCGGAAAATCTACCTTATTGCAATTACTTTGCGGAACCTTGACGCCAACTTCCGGCGAAGTCACGGTAAAGGGACGAGTCGCTGCACTGCTGGAACTGGGCGCGGGATTTAATCCTGAGTTTTCCGGTCGTGAGAATGTGTTCATGAGTGCCGCTATTATGGGCCTCAGTCAAAAGGAAATTGAGGATCGCTATGAGGAGATAGTTGATTTTTCCGGTATCCGTGATTTTATAGACCAGCCGGTCAAGACCTATTCCAGCGGCATGTATGTGCGCTTGGCATTTTCGGTGGCGACCAGCATTGATCCGGACATTCTGGTGGTAGATGAGGCTTTGTCGGTAGGCGATGGCGAGTTTGCGCGCAAATCATTTGAGCGTATCCGTGCTATGAAAGAAGCAGGCAAGACTATTTTGTTTTGTTCGCACTCTTTGTATCAGGTGGAGGCTTTCTGTGATCGAGTGTTGTGGTTGAACCAAGGTGAGCTAAAACTATGTGGAGAGCCGCAGTCTGTCGTTCAAAATTATAGCCTTTTCCTGGCGGGTGATGCGCAAGCCAGCGATGCTGTACAGTCTGTAGAATCGGTAGCGTTAACCAACCCACAAGCGACTCCGGCACCACAAGGTCACGCACATTTCAGTTTTGTTGAAGTTAGCCTAGACGGTGTAGCGGGACGTGTTTTGCGTGGGTGCCCCGGTGAAAATGAGCTGTCCATTCGCTTACAGTTCGAATCCGATCCTGTACTGCCTGCGCCTACGGTTGGGGTAACCATTGATTACGGTACGCTGATGACTGTGACTTGCGTAGTGAGTCGGTCTGACAATATACTCATTGAACGCAACGAGTATGGAAGAGGTGAAGTGACTATCAACTTCCCGGCCCTAGCTCTGCGTAAAGGCGAATATCATGTAGCTGTTTATCTGGGCAGCGATGATGCCGTTCATATTTATGACAGCGCACAGATTGCCGCCACATTGCACATTAATGACCCCTTGCCGGAACCCGGTTTGGTAAACTTGACACATCACTGGCAGTCCTCAGCTGGACATAGCCTCTCATTTAATTTGCCACCGACAGGTATTGATAGGCAATTGGTTAAATTATTTACCGATCGCCCATTTTGGATTGACGCTGCTGATAGCTTGGGAATCGCTAAAACAGGTATTTTCGAACCTGTTGAGACGGCACTGTTACAAACTCTGATAAAAACTGGGGATAGAGTACTCGATATCGGTGCCAACATGGGCTATTACACAGTCCTTTTTGCCGATTGGGCCGGGCCATCCGGTCTTGTGTATGCAATTGAGCCAGATCCAGATAATTTTGCATTACTGGATGCCAATACCACCGATTTCCAGAAGAATGGCTGCGTTCATTTGCATGCGCTGGCACTGGGTGAGACCCCAGGTACTGCCAAACTTTTTCGAAGCAAAGATAATGTTGGGATGCACCGACTCTACGACTCTGTTTGCTGTGACGGCTCGTCCACAGAAGTCCCTGTTTGCAGGGGCGATGATCTTGCTCTGGCTCCTCTTGATTTTATCAAAATCGACATCGAAGGCTTTGAAGCATTTGCGTTGAGTGGCTTAAGTCATACTTTGAACAACAGCGCTGATGTTAAAATCTTATGCGAATTCTCCCCGCTTTCGATGATGGAAGCCGGTGTCCAACCGATTAAATGGTTAGAATGGATAGAGGCTCATAATTTTAGTGCTATCGCCCATAATGGAACTGCCTGGCTGCCTGTGGTCCATGACAAGTTGAAGCGCGAACTGCATTACTTGACTGAACTCGATTTCAGTGACTTTAGGTCAAAATTAACAACCTGTAATAATGCTTCAATAACCAATGCTGCCATAGAAGCAGCAGTAACCTGTGGCTACCCTCGACCTATTCTTGAAAACCTGCTTTTGGTAAGACCGCAAGCGTTACAGGCGCTTATTACGGCTGGCATTGTCTCCAGTTTACATCGATAACTCAATGAGAATGAATCTTGTTAGCCTATAAAAATTTTATGTTCCCGTTAAATGTGTATGCACATATCCTTCGCAAGGATTATGGCAATCTTGAATACCTGCACTACGGACTGTTTGAACAAGATGATGATCAAGACATACAAAAAGCACAGCAACGTGCAACCGACCTGCTTTTCTCGTGCTTACCACCTAGCCCATGTAGACTTCTCGAGGTTGGTATAGGCTTAGGCACAACGCTTGACAAACTGGTAAAATCTGGTTATGACACGACTGGAATCACCCCTGACGAACACCAAATCAACTACGCGAAAAATCGCTATGGCGAAAATCTACCCGTTTTCTGCCAGAGATTGGAAGATTTTTCGGCTAGTCAGAAATTCGATCTGATTATTTTTCAGGAAAGTGCGCAATACATCGATACAACAATTCTATTTCGACAAGCCTCTGACTTGCTGAAGGATGGCGGACAGCTCATCATTATGGATGAACTGTCGCTACGTAAATGCTCACCTTCGGAACCTGGGCTTCCCTGGGTTGATGATTACATTGCCTTAGGCAATACCTTGGGCTTCGATCTCATTAAACAGCTTGATCTAAGCAGCCAGGCATTGCCAACCGATATCTACATCGTGGATACCGTTATGCGCTATCGCGAAGACTTGATTGCTGATCTCGAGTTATCCAACGCAGACATTGATGGACTAATCCAGGCTGCCCAAAACCATTTAAGCAAATACCGTGATGGCTGTTATGGATACGGCTTATTGCAGTTCAAGAAAAAACCGATTGAGCAACGGCACTGGGTAACCGAGTGGGCACATGCCGACAATGAAACCGAGCTGTTGGGGCTTTTTCTGGCGGCGTTCAAGCATGAGATGCCTCCAGAACTCTGGCGCTGGAAATACCAAGGTCTTAATACACTGGGCGCACTGGTGCGTGAAAATGGCCAAGTAGTTGCTTTCTATGGTGCGATGCCACGCGCTATTTATTTATTTGGTTCCCCGGTAACCGCCGTACAGATCGGCGATGTGATGGTTCATCCTGAAAAACGAGGGACCTTAACACGTAAAGGCCTTTTCTTTCAGGTAGCAACGCATTTTCTCGAACGCTTCGTCGGGCAACATCAAGCCTTTCCAATAGCTTTTGGCTTTCCCTCAGAAAGAGCCTACCGCTTAAGTGTGCATCTAGGTCTGTATGATAAAGTTGGCGAATTGATGCAAGTTAGCTGGCCTGCCCTGCAAACTCGCCCGAGCTATAAAGTTCATCTGCGGCCACTGAAAGCTGACCAAGGCCAAACTGTTGATAAATTGTGGCGGCAAATGGCCGAGGCCTTACAGGATCAAGTGGTTGGTGTACGCGATTGGGATTATGTGCAACGGCGCTATTTACAGCATCCCACGCTGGATTATCAACTGTATAAAGTATCTTCTAGGCTGACAGGAATCGCCTTAGGTATTATCGTGCTGCGTATCTTAGATGACGCAGTAGAACTGGTGGATCTCATCGCTCAACCGCGTCACATAAGCATCTTGGTGCATTGTCTGCGCCGTCTTACCTGGAGTCTGGGCAAGTCAGAAGCATACACCTGGATCACAACACAAAATGCCTTTTTGTTCGACGGTGAGATCACGCCAACCGGTATCATTATTCCCCACAACCGTTGGACACCTGGAATTCCCGCGAGTGAATTACTGGATCGCTGGTGGTTGATGGGTGGAGATACGGATTTTAGATGATGAAAATTCTTATGGTTACACGGGAAAATCAGGCCGATAGACGTTACGGCCTCGGGCGCAGCCTTGCGCCTTTAATTGATGAGTTTTCTCGAAGAAATATAGTGGTTGATTATGCCTGCCAGAACGATTTAGGCGTAAGGTCTAAGATATGGCAACGAAAACTTCATAATCTGTTGTCGAGTCTATTTGCAAAATTCAATACTAACACTGATTTTTCGGTACTCTTCAGTGTATTACTTGAGCGCTTAAACATGGGTCGAATTGCTGCCAAAATAGCAGCAAAACATGGACACACACACGTGCATTGTCATGACCCTATTATTGCCGCAGGATTTTTCTTTTTTTCGTGTTTCCATCTAAGGCTTAATGCTCGCTGGGGTGTAACTGAACACGGATTTGGCTGTTATACTGACGCCATTCATGCTGATGGTGTCAGGCTTGGTTCACTTGTAATGTGTTGGATGCGTTATTGGGAAGCTCGCACTTTGCTTGCAGCATCCTGGGTCGTATCTCCGACACGCAGTGCAATGGAACAAATACTTATTGACCTCAATATGGACTCGCTTCCGATAACATGGCAGCCCATCTATCATGCAAGACCGGTACTAAATACCTATAGCAAAGAAGAGTCGCGGCGATTGCTTGGTTGGCAGGATGATGTCTTTTATGTATTGGGAATTGGGCGTATTGCGCCGGTCAAGCAGTTTCCAATGTTGATTGATGCTTGTGCCAAATTGAACAATCAAGCTGATATTCAGTTAGTGATTCTGGGAGAAGGAGAAAGCAATGATTTGCTAAGCTTAGGCAAGACTCTTGGCCTTGAGCGAGACATTGTATTCGCCACGACTGATGATGTCAGCCCGTATCTGTATGCTGCTGATTTATATGTGAGCACTTCCGCTTCAGAGTCTTTCGGGCTTGCCAATCTTGAGGCTATGACCGCAGGCCTGGCATCGATATGCACTGCAGTAGGCGG
>CANNNN010000034.1 GCA_947506075.1 Methylococcaceae bacterium | reverse complement strand
AGTCGATTTTTTCGATTTTTATCGGCCCCAGTTGTGATAAATAACCGCGTATATCTATGCCTTCCTGTTCTTTTAGATATTTTTTAGCGATGCCGCCGGCTGCAACTCGCACCGCCGTTTCCCTGGCCGACGAGCGCCCTCCTCCGCGATAATCCCTGAAGCCGTATTTTTGCTGATAGGTATAATCCGCGTGGCCAGGCCGGAAGGTATCGGCGATCTTCGAATAATCCTTGGAGCGCTGATCGGTGTTTTCAATGACCAGGGCTATAGGCGTACCGGTGGTTTTACCTTCAAATACGCCGGACAGGATTCTGACTTCGTCGGCTTCGCGTCGTTGCGTGGTATGCCGTGAGGTGCCGGGTTTCCTGCGATCCAGATCGTCCTGCAAATCGGCTTCGGTCAAGGCCAGGCCCGGAGGACAGCCATCGACAATACAGCCTATGGCAGGGCCGTGACTTTCGCCAAACGAAGTGACGACAAATAATTTTCCTATTGAGTTTCCAGACATATTTAATCTAAGGCCGTTAAAAATAATTCGTTATAAAACTTAAGTTGTTCAGCGGTCAACAAAAACACGCCATCACCGCCGCGTTCAAAATTCAACCAATAAAACGGCACATCGGGAAAAGTGTTTTGCAAGGTTTCTGCACTGCTGCCCACTTCAACGATCAAAATCCCCTGCTCGGTCAGATAACGATCGGCATCAACCAAAATACGCAAAACGAGGTCCAATCCTGATTCTCCGCCCTTAAAGCCCATATCGGGCTCGGCGCGAAACTCTGCGGGTAATTGCTGCCATTCATCAATGCTCACATAAGGCGGGTTGCTGACGATAATGTCATAACGTGTTTCAGGCAGCTCGTTAAACAAATCCGACGGGTAGAGCGTCACCGCATCTTCCATTTGGTGCTTTTCGATATTGAGCCTGGCGACAGTTAGCGCATCTGCCGATAAATCCACCGCATCGACCACAGCATCGGCAAAGGCATAAGCGCAGGCTATCGCGATACAGGCACTGCCGGTACATAGGTCCAGAATTCGGCCGACCTGCTCTTCTTCGACCCACGGCGAAAACCGTTGTTCGATTAGTTCTGCAATAGGCGATCTTGGCACCAGCACCCGTTCGTCAACATAAAAGGCCAGGCCCGCAAAAATAGCTTCATGGGTTAAATAAGCGGCCGGTATGCGTTCGTTGATGCGCCTGTCGATCATATCGATTACCAACTTGCGCTCTGCTAAAGTTAAGGCGCTGTTCAAATACGCATCGGCCAGATTATAGGGCTGATGCAGCGTATGTAAAACCAGCGCCGCCGCTTCATCCAGTGCCGTTATAGTGCCATGGCCAAAACTGACTTCGGCCTCGGTAAAGCGGCTGGCGGCCCAACGGATGTAATCACGTAGAGTGGATAAAGTTGTTAAAACGTCGCTGGATGTTGTTTTCATTGCGGGGCAAGATAGCTGTAAAAGTTCGAAGTAGCCGCAGATTTTAAACTAAACCCTGTCGGCTTGTTTGAAAATAAAGGAGCTGCCAACTTAGGTGATTTCTATGAAAAAGTAGTAACTTGTCATTATTAACGGGCAAGTTGGTTAAAGATTGAAAAAACATCACCACGAAGGCCTCCAATTTAAGACGGAGCAAGTGATTTTAGCCAATACCGTCATACCCTTTTTGGCACTGGCGAATCATCTTGCTGCTCACTGTCCCGTCTTAGTTAGTCGCTACTTAAACAAAAAAGGGCGTGTCGAAACCGACACACCCTTTTTAACGCGATTTATCGAAAAGTTAAACTTTTACCGCATCAGCAATTTCATTAAACGCTTCAATTCTTGTTTTAGAGGTCTTGATCAGGTCAACACCCGCATCGACGACCAGCTTGCACAATCCTGGGGTTTTATAAACCATCAAGCCCAAATAACCGACAACCGGAACAGCGATAAAGGCTGCAATAAAACCGTTAAGACCGACAACCCCCATCAGCTTTATCAGCAATACAACCGCATCCAGCGGCAGTAAAACCATCGCACCAAAATAGGCGATTACCATGAACACTGAGACCACAAAAACTACAAACTGAAGTAGCCTGACCAACGCAACGTTAACTTTTTTCATATTATCTTCACAACCTGCTTGAACTTAAGGGGTCTTTTTAGTTACAGAACAACTCCTGACCCTGGTGTGTTGTCCCAAAAGGTGATTTTCTTGTAGTGCAAATTATACATTAACACCATCATAATAATTCATTTTTTTCGGCAGAGCCTTTACGAAGAAACATCCGGTATAAAACACCACCGGCAACAAAACCGCCTAAATGGGCCCACCAAGCCACATCTACGACTGTACCCTCAAAAATCATTGCCGTGGTTGCACTGTATAATTGAAACATGACCCACAACCCTAAAAAAGTAATTGCAGGAACATGAATGACTATCGGTAAAAAAAAGATGGGGACCCATATAACAACCCGTTCCAATGGATATAAGAAGAAATAAGCAGCCAATACCCCGGCTATCGCACCCGACGCGCCGACTACCGGAATAGCAAGATTCGGATCGAAAAACCATTGTAAAAAAGTAGCCAACAGCCCGCAAATCAAATAAAAAACCAGGAAAGGTAGCCGCCCCATTCGATCTTCTACATTATCGCCAAAAATCCATAAAAACCACATATTCATGATCAGATGCATCCAGGTTCCATGCAGGAAAAGGCTGGTCAAAAAAGACAAATAGCCATCAAACGGCAAGCCAAAATACGGATTCGTATAGCGCATAGGAACCATGCCATACAGATTAATAAGCCGATAACTCAACTCATCGGGCATCAATTTCATCGACACAAAAATGATCGTGCAAACCGCCATCAAGCCCCAGGTAACTAAGGGCCTTGAATGGCAGGGCGCTGTATCTCTAATGGGTATCATGTTTATTCCTAATCTAGGTAGACGCAGAGGACTTGCCCTTGCTTTTAACCTTAGCTTAAAAGCTAAAAAATTGATTTGCAATGAATAGTTAAGCAGCTCGCAATAAATAGGCCTCTATTACAAAGAGTAATGGAAATCGATGACGCGGATTAAAAACTCAAGACAGGCTAGGTTTATAAAAATCTGCGTCAATCCTTCCGACCTGCGTACCCCGACTGCATGGATCTAGGGGTGATTAACGAATTCCATTTTTAGGTGACTTCAATACTGGCTTACTGATTCGAATACCTTAAGATCTCAGCGACTTGCCGCTGACAAAGTCGACTTGGTAAATCCGTCAATTATCGACACAAGCTGTCTTCATCGTTCTGTCACATAGCGCTGCTATTATCCAAGCCTCCATCATTCGGCCTAGGAGCCATTACCATGCGCAGCTTAGTTAAATATACCCGATATTTTCCACGCCCCGTCGGTCTGACGGCAGCATTTGCCGCATTACCGCTATTGCTGTCATTAGCGGCCGACGCTACGGCAAGCGACGTGCCGCTGATCGAACAAGGCATACAAATTGGCGACCTGGCGCCGGGACGCGCAATGATCTGGAGCCGCTCAGATCGTCCGGCACGCATGATCCTGGAATATGCCTATAACCCGCAATTCTCCGATGCCACTACTATTCGCGGTCCTTACGCGATGGACGGCACCGATTTTACGGCCAAGCAAGACTTGACCGGTCTGGCAGAAGGCAAGGATGTATATGTTAAAGTCTGGTTTGAAGATCTGACCAATGCCCATGGCAAAAGCGAGGAGGTTAAAGGACATTTCCATACCCTAGGCAAACATGACAACATCCGCTTCGTCTGGGGTGGAGACACCGCAGGCCAAGGCTTTGGCATCAACGAAAGCTTCGGCGGCATGAAAATCTATGAAGCGATGCGTCAGGTAGAACCGTTGTTCTTCCTTCAAAGCGGCGATAGCGTCTATTCCGACGGCCCGATTGCTACGTCAAAACCTGCTGAGAACGGTCAAATCTGGACCAACCTTGTTACGCCTGAAGTCAGCAAGGTCGCCGAAACCCAAGCCGAATTTCGCGGCCGTTACAAATACAATCTGCTGGACGAAAATCTCCGCCGCTTCAATGCCGAAGTCCCGCAAATCTGGCAATGGGACGATCATGAAGTCGCCAACAACTGGTCGGATTCCAAAGACTTGAGTGCCGACAGCCGCTACACCGTTAAGGACGTGCCGCTACTGGTTGCCCGAGCGTCCAAGGCTTTTCATGAATATGCGCCGTTGCGTCCTCATGATGCCGAGGAATCTGATCGCATCTACCGGAAAATATCCTACGGCAAGCTGCTGGACGTGTTTGTGATCGATATGCGCAGCTATCGCGGCCCCAATACCGGCAATCTGCAAACACAGCAAACGGCCGAAACCGCCTTCCTCGGTGCGGCACAAGTCGCTTGGCTGAAAAATGAGCTGAAACATTCCAAGGCCACCTGGAAAGTCATCGCAGCCGACATGCCTATCGGTCTGAACATCAGCGACGATTTCGATCATAACCCGCCGCAACGCTGGGAAGCGGTCGCCAACGGCAATGACGGACCGGCTGCCGGTCGCGAACTGGAGATGGCCGACCTGCTGAGCTTCATTAAACATCAGCAGGTCAACAATCTGGTCTGGCTGACTGCCGATGTGCATTATGCGGCGGCACACTACTATGATCCACGCAAAGCTCAATCCAAGGACTTCAAGCCATTCTGGGAATTTATCGCCGGCCCGCTGAATGCAGGCTCCTTCGGACCAAACAGTACCGACGGCACGTTCGGTCCGCAAGTGGTGTTCACCAAAGCGCCGCCGGCAGGGCTATCCAATTTGTCGCCCTATGCCGGCTTGCAGTTTTTCGGTGAAGTCAATATCGACAAAAACAGCCGGGCTATGACCGTAGATTTAAAAGACATTAACGGTACCACCGTGTTCAGCAAACATCTACCGGCTGAACAGAAGCACGACCGCAACTGATAGTTGATTGCCGGGATCTTACGGTCCCGGCAATTGCTTGTGTAAGTATCCAACAGATAAACCAATTTCTTAAACCAACTTATTGAAGGCAATATCCGATGTTGAATAAATTTCACAAACCAAATGTATTGACAGGCGCCATACTGGCCATACTCAGTTTTCAAGCCGCAGCCGAATCAGAGCAGCATTTTCAAATGAAAACCACACCGATCGTTATCGGCCATCGTGGCACCGCCGGTCATCGCCCTGACCATACGATCGAAGGCTACACGTTGGCCATTCAAATGGGGGCCGATTTTATCGAGCCCGATCTGGTACTGACCAAGGACGGGCATATGGTCGCCCGTCACGAACCGATGATAGGCGGAACCACCGACGTAGATCACCACCCGGAATTCGCCGATCGCAAAACCAAACGCATGGTCGATGGCGTTGAATATAACGACTGGTTTGCCACCGATTTTACGCTGAAGGAAATCAAAACCCTGCATGCCGTTCAACCGCTGGCCCGCCGCGATCAGCAATACAACGGTCAATTCGAAATCCCTACCCTGGACGAAATCATAGCGCTGGCTAAAAGCCAAAGTAAAGCCACCGGAAGAGCCATCGGCATTTACCCGGAAATCAAACATTCGACTTACCATGCCAATATCAGAGATGCCAAACATCATCTTTTATACGGATCGAATACCTTTGAAAACAAGCTGTTGAAGAAATTGCATAAAGCTTACGGCAACAGCGATTGTGCGCCGGTCTTTATTCAGTCTTTCGAAGTCAGCAATCTGCAATACCTGAGCCACAAAACCAACATCCAACTGGTGCAGCTGATCGATGCCGACGATGTCAATGCCGATGGTACGATGTCTCTGGTCGCTCCTTACGCGCAGCCTTATGACTTTGTTGTAAAAGGCGATACACGCACATTTGCCGATTTGCTGACTGATCAAGGCCTGGATTTTGTTAAATCCTATGCTGACGCGATTGGTCCTTGGAAGCCTTATCTTTTGAAAACTACAAACACAGACGGTAACATTAACCACCGTAACATCGTTGGCAGCACCGGCGTGATAGAAATGGCGCATGATAAGGGTTTACTGGTTCACACCTGGACTTTCCGCAACGATGCCAGCGGTTACGGCTTTACCGATCCTATAGTTGAAATGACTTATTATTACGATCTGGGCATCGACGGTCTGTTCACGGATTTTGCCGATACCGGTGTTACCGCGCGTGACACGTCAGTTAATGCCAGCAACGTCAGTTCAAATAATCAGTGCAAACCACACGACGATGAACATGAAGAACATAAACATCAATCACATCGCTAAGCGCGGTAATTTTCAATAAATGCCTAACGCAAATCCGGCGCTGTTTTGCCGGGTTTGCATTGCCACTGAACTTTTGCAACTCTAACTCGTACTATCCTTTCTGCATGGCCGCTTCAATTGCACAGCATAAGGTTTTTAAAATCTTGATACGCGCAAAGTGCTTGTCGTTGGCTTCTACCAGCGTCCACGGCGCTATTTCGGTGCTGGTGCGATCGACCATATCGCATACCGCATGCTCATACTGATCCCACTTTTCTCGATTGCGCCAGTCTTCTTCGGTAATCTTGAAACGTTTAAAAGGTATTTTTTCACGTTCCTTAAAGCGTGCCAGTTGCTCATCCTTACTGATCGCGAGCCAGAATTTGACCACGACAATATTATGCCGCACCAGCTGAGCTTCAAAATCGTTGATCTCGCTGTAAGCACGCATCCAGTCTACTTTTGAGCAGTATTCCTCGACCCGCTCTACCAACACCCGACCATACCAGGAACGATCAAAAATCGTCACTCGCCCGCGCCTCGGAATATGCCGCCAAAAACGCCACAAATAGGGCTGGGCGCGCTCCTCTTCGGTAGGTGCTGCAACCGGAATAATATTATACCAACGCGCATCCAGCGCACTGGTAACGCGACGAATGGCGCCGCCCTTGCCTGCCGCATCATTACCTTCGAACAGCGCGATGACAGTGATATCCTTAAACTTGGCCTCACGAGTCAGCAACGCGAGCTTGCCTTGATATTTCTCCAACTCCGCCTTGAAGTTTTTCTTGCTTATGGTTTGGGTCAGGTCCAGCGTCTTCAGAACATTAAGCTGATCTATCGACGGCAGCGGAGGTGGCGCATGGACCTCCGTCATTTTGATGTCGGCCTCATCAAGACGTTTGCGTATCGCGTCAAGAATCACCGTGCCCACGGTCAAACTGCGATAGTTATGATCGTAGCCTTCGACGATAGTCCAAGGCGCCTCAGCGGTGCTGGTATGCCGAATCACACTCTCATGGACGACACGGAATTTATCGTATTGCTTAAAATGCTTCCAATCGCGATCGGTTACCCGCCAGCGGGTTTTTGGATTTTTCTCCAGTAGCTTCAGGCGCTTTTCCTGCCTGTCTTTGGATAAATGCATCCAGAACTTAAGAATCAGCGCGCCCTCATCAGCCAGCATCTTTTCCAGGCATTTAGCCCGCTCCATGCTCCGATCAAGATCAGCAACCTTGGTGCGACCGGTCACGCGATTGATAATCGGCCAGGTATACCATGAACCCAAGAATACGCCGATCTTGCCTTTAGGCGGCAATTCACGCCAAAATCGCCACATCATCGGACGATCAAGTTCCTCATCCGAGGGCTCGCCCATGCCATGTGTCTGGATAAACCGTGGATCCATCCACTCGTTCAGCAAATTGACGGTTTCGCCTCTTCCTGCGCCATCCAGTCCGCCAATTAAGATAATAACCGGAAACTTAGCCAGCTTTGCCAAATCTATCTGCGCCATGAGTAGTGCCTCGCGCAACTTAGGCACTTCCTTTTCATAAGTGGCTTTGTCTATTTTGTGACCTAGCTCTGCTGATTCAAACATGACGCTTTTCCTTTGTGCTTAACCGAGAATTACACTATTTAAATTATAGAGGCTATAGCTCACCGTATGCTCATTTTTCCAGTGGATCATAAGATTATGCAGGGGTATGAACGCTTAGCTTTTGAACTAACGGTTTGTTGTACTCGCTTGATATTGTGTCGGATCTTTTATCCCTGCCTCGATAAATCCAATTCTTCTCAGCCGACAAGCATCACATTCTCCACAGGCAAAGCCTTGCGCATCGGCAGAATAACAGGACACTGTGCGCCGATAATCCACGCCCAATTTAATACCCTGCTTGATGATTTCCGCCTTACTTAGCGCCATCAGCGGGGTATGTATGGTGAATTGCCCGCCCTCTACACCAGCCTTAGTGGCAAGGTTCGCTAATTGCTGAAAGGCTTTAATAAACGCTGGCCTGCAATCCGGATAACCGGAATAATCCACCGCATTAACACCAATAAAAATATCTGTCAGGTGTAAAACTTCGGCCCAACCTAAGGCAAAAGACAAAAAAATGGTATTTCTTGCCGGCACATAGGTTACCGGGATGCCTTCTTGTGGTGTGGTAGGCACGGCAATATGCTCATCAGTCAACGCAGAACCACCAATCGAACCTAATCCCAGCTTGATGACTTTATGCTCTTCGACTTGATAATCTGCCGCTATCTGAGCCGCCGCTATCAGTTCGGCATTGTGTCGCTGGCCATAATCGAAGCTTAAGGCATAACATGTGTATCCTTGGCTTTTTGCAAGAGCAAGTACGGTAATTGAATCTAGTCCTCCTGATAGCAGGACTATGGCTTTTTTTTGCATGCTTGTCCTGAGCGTAGTCGATGGGTCGATTTATTTACCTTGTGCATCATCCCAAAGTATTTTATGAAGTTGAAGTTGAAAACGAACAGGCAATCTGTCCTTGAGAATTTTATCGGCTAACTCGGTAGCGTTTTGTAACCCCATCACCGGCGAAAACAATATTTCACAACGATTAACAAGATCATATTCGACTAAAATAGCTTTTGACCACTGATAGTCCTCATCATTACCGATGACAAACTTAAGCTGATCTTTTTGGCTTAGATAGTCGATATTTTGATAAAGGTTTCTACTCACCTCACCCGAGCTGGGCGTTTTAAGATCCATGACCTTGACAACGCGCCTATCGACTTCCGACACATCAAGCGCACCACTGGTTTCAAGCGAAACAATATAGCCTTTATCGAGCAACTTGGTCATTAACTCAAGGCAAGCAGGCTGTGCCAATGGTTCGCCACCGGTTACGGTGACATACTTGGATTCGTACTGCTCAGCCTGTGCAATGATGTCATCAATCGCTATTTTTTCGCCGCCGGTAAAAGCATAGGCTGTATCGCAATAGACACATCTTAATGGACAGCCAGTGAGCCGAATAAACACGGTAGGCAAACCTACCGTATTCGACTCACCCTGTAATGAATAAAAAATTTCCGTTATACGCAACAAACTCACAATAATTATTTATTTAATATCATCAAGTAAAAGTAATTTCTTTGCCGCCAATCGAGCTGCCGTCGAACTGGGAAAATCCACGGTAACACGCGTCAAATATTCGCGCGCCTTTACTGAATTTTTCTGCTCAACCTCGATATAACCCAACTTTAATAGCGCATCAGGCACTTTTGAGCTATCCGGATAGTTTTGAATCACCCCATTAAAAGCACTACGCGCTGCGTCAACATCCTGATTAACTCTGTAAGCCTCACCTAACCAATATTGAGCATTATTAGCGTAGTCACTGTTCGGATTCTTACTCAGCAGAACATTGAAATCAGCAATGGCCTGAGCCGTATGTCCATTTCTAAGGGCTTCATAGGCCTGTTGATATTGCTGCTTTTCATCTGCTGAAGCGGGCATAGTATCCCGTTTTTGGACAGGAGCCGGCTTAGCCTCCTGACTTTCGGCTGGAGCTGGAACCGCAACGTTCGGTACGTTCACCTTAGTTTCGGCCTCAACTGAGCCGTCCTGCCCTTGGACCTCAGTAGCGACAGCTGCGCCCACAGGGGCTGATTTTTTCTCAAGACTTTGCATTCGCCCATCAAAATCGGAATACAGGGTAGTTTGAGATTTTTTCAATTCTTCAATAAGCTGCCCCTGCTCTTCCACTCTGCCTGTAAGTTGCCGAACTTCGGCTTGCAATTGATCCACTCGCCCCATCATTTCATAGAGCGCATTAGGGGCTGCAGGCCTTACAGCGCTAACCTCATTCTCCGGATACATCGAGTTATCAATAACCGGCGGTAAGGCTTCGGCATGAACAGCACTGCAGGCACACAGCAACATGACAAGACGAGCTTTCATTTATTTGCCTTGATAAATTAACTCAACGCGACGATTAAGCTCCCAGGATGCTTCATCGTGCCCGAATGACGCCGGCTTTTCTTCGCCATAACTAACCACATCTAACTGCCCGACAGAAACACCTTGAACCTTCAGCATACTCGCTATCGATTTTCCACGCTGCTCGCCCAGCGCTATATTGTATTCACGGGAACCGCGCTCATCACCATGCCCTTGCAAGACCACGCGTTGATCAGGATGCGCCACCAGGTATTGTGCATGGGCGGCAATCACAGGGACGAAATCATTTTGAACCTGGCTGCTATCCAACATGAAATAAACCGTGCTTTTTGATAGCGGGTTATTGGGATCACTGAATTCTGGACCTATGCCTGCATTGGGATACATTCCAGAATTATTCATTTCTGATCCGGACATGCCTGAACCATTATTTAAGCCACTGGTCGATGCATCGTTAATACCGCTGGCAGCGTTTTGTCCACCGTCAGTAAGACTCGCATCTTTTATTTCATCATCACTACAAGCCGATAGCATTACCGCGCTGATAGCCAAGACCAATACTGTTTTATTCAATTTCATTTTTAATTTCCAAAAAGATAATAGATTAAGTTAATTTTACAAAAAATCAGGTTGCACTAAACCCGACTAGGGTGACCATGCCGGTTCTCGAATTTCACTGCCGTTAAACATCAACTTCTGCTGCATTTTACCATCCAGCGATACAGCCGATAAGTAGCCTGCCCCGCCTTTTTGCGAAGCATATAAAATCATACTGCCATTCGGTGCAAAGCTTGGCGACTCATCTGATCGACCATCCGTGAGTACATTAAGCGACTTGCTTGCCATGTCCATGACCGCAATACGGTAATCGCTGCCGTTCCCGTGAACCATGGCTATGTTTCTGCCGTCAGGTGAAAAGCTGGCCCTTGCATTATAGCTTCCTGAAAAGGTGAGTCTTTTTTCATCGCCGCCCTGACTAGACATGATATACAGCTGAGGCTTGCCCCCCCGATCAGAAGTAAAAACGATACTACTGCCGTCCGGGGACCAGGTGGGTTCGGTATCAATCGCAAAACTGTTAGTCAATTTAGCTAATGATCGCGTAACTAAATTTAAGACAAAAATATCGGGATTGCCATCTTTAGATAAGGTTAAAGCCAACTTCCCACCATCGGGCGACCATGCAGGCGCACCATTGATGCCAGGAAATTCAGCAACCCTTGCTCGCTGCCCCGTAGCCAAGGTCTGAATATAGATTGCGGCGGATTTTTTCTCGAATGACACGTACGCTACTTTCTTACCATCAGGCGACCACGATGGAGACATCAATGGCTCCACAGATGAGGCTACGGTTTGCGCATTGAAGCCATCCGCATCGGAAACCTGAAGCTTATGAGTACTTTGTCTGCCCTGTCTGCTGCTGGTAATGTATGCAATTCGACCGCTGAACACGCCTTTTTTGCCGGTTAATTTTTCAAAGATCAGGTCACTGATATGATGCGCCGTTCTACGCAACTCACCTGCCGAGGAGGTCATTTTGTAACCCATCAACTGCTCGCCTTTATAAACATCAAACAACTGAAACTGGACATTGTACTGGCCACGGTCTTCCGTTACCTGCCCGATAACCAGATAATTCTGATTTAAAGCCTGCCAGTCCTTAAACTGAACCGCCTCCGCCGTACTGGGCCTAGACGGCATACTCTGCTTATCCAGGGTTTTAAAATATCCGCTACGCGCCAAATCTGCATCAACAACAAAACTAACATCAACAGGGACACCAGATGCCCCCTGCATAGCAAAAGGAACTATAGAAATAGGCAACGCACTTTCAACACCTTCGGTGATTTCAATCGTTAACTCCGCATAGCTAATTGGCATATAAAAACCAACCAGACCTATCAACAAAATCTTTCTAAAAAAACTCATATTTTCCTCAATAACTTATAAATAATCGGCACGGCCTCTCTTTCACAAAAGTGAGGATCATCTTGATCGATCTGGATCAAACAAAAACTTAAATGACGCAAATTCTTTAGTTGCTAGCTCTTTATCTTTTGGTACAGGAAGTGGCGATGCTTTGTGTACAGCACTCTCCGCTGATCGGTCAAAAATTGCATCGCCACTGGAAGCAACCACCGTCGCATCAATCACCGTACCATCAGACATCAATCTGACCTGGATTGTACACTTCAAACCCCCTGCAGCAGAAACCGGACGTATCCAGCTCCGTGCCACTTTTTGCTTAATGGCGGCAGCGGCAGCTTTAATCGCCAGCTGATCTTGTTCTGCATCCATTCTTGCCTGCTCTGCATCCATCCTTGCTGCTTCTGCTTGTTCGGCGGCTTTGACTTGTGCGGCAGCTTCCGCTTGGGCTTTTGCCGCTGCAGCCTTGGCTTGCTCGGCGGCCTCGGCTTTAGCCTTGGCAGCTTCGGCCTGCTTGGCTTCGGCTTTAGCTTGTACGGCAGCTTCCGCTTTGGCTTTAACCGCTTCGACCTTGGCTTGCTCGGCGGCCTCGGCTTTAGCCTTGGCAGCTTCGGCCTGTTTGGCTTCAGCTTTAGCTTGTGCGGCAGCTTCCGCTTTGGCTTT